>JBDTIR010000737.1:0-18648 GCA_039936275.1 Isosphaeraceae bacterium
ACGGCGCAGGCTGGGCTCAACGCCGCCGGCGATGACCGGCACACCAGGGTACGCCTCGCGGGCCCGCTGGCAGTAAGGCATGGTGGCGCGGTCCGGGCGGAGGCCGATCCGGCCGCCGGGACTGTAGGCGTCGTCGTTGCGGACTTTCTTGTTGGCTGTGTAATGATTAATCATGCTGTCCATGTTCCCCGCGCTAATGGCGAAGAACAGGCGAGGGCGGCCGAACTGTCTCCAAAGGGCCGCCGATCGCCAGTCAGGCTGGCTCAGGACGGCCACCCGGAACCCGGCCGCCTCCAGGACCCTGGACAGGATGCCGTTGGCGAACGACGGGTGATCGATATAGGCGTCGCCGGTGACCAGCACGACGTCAACGCCGTCCCAACCCCTGGCCTCCATCTCGGCCCTTGAAGCCGGCAGGTGGGCCTTGAACGTCGGCAAGGATGGCAAGACCGGCAGTTGCGTCGGCGCGACGTTGGCTTCGTCCTGGCGTTGGGAGCAAGGGGGTGGATTGATGATCTCAAGACTCATGGAAAACTCGGCAAAGAAGCAAGCGATCGGGGCGTTCGTTCGGCGACCTCTTGATTATCGTCTTATTCTCTCCCAATCGGCAACCGAAGACCGGCCGCCCGGGTGATGCGCGACCGTGGCTCGATTTCGACAGACGTCCCCCTCGCGGACCAGGCTCGGGCACGCTAAGATAACGACTAAGGGCGTCGATTTCCCTTGTCAAAGGAAGATGGCCCGATCCGGATCGAGTGAATGGTTGATGCGCCTTTTTGGGCCTTGTCGATCACTCGCACAGCGGAGCCGCGACGATGAATCGAATCAAGGCGGTCTCTCTGACCCTGCTCGTCCTGGCCTGCGCACTTGCTTGCCAGGCCCAAACCGGCCCGGTGGGCGTCAGCGATCAGGCGCACCTGTTCTCAGCCGACGCGATTCAACAGGCCGAGCAAATCTTGCTAGGCCTGCGCGATCAGACCGGCTGGCAGGTCGACATCCAGACCATCGACGCGCTCAACGGTCAGGACATCCAGGAACGCGCCCTGGCCAGCGCGAAAAAGATCCAGGTTCGCGGGCTTTACATCCTGATCTCCAAGACGGACCACAAGTTCCGGATCGTACCCAGCCCGAGGGCCGAGACCGCCTTCCCCGAGCCCAAGATCCGGGCGATCACCGACGCCCTTTCCGGCGGCTTCAAACAAGGCGCTTTCGACCAAGGGTTGCTCGACGCCGTCGCCCAGATCAAGCTCGCCGCCGCCGCTGAGCCCAAACCCTCGGCTAAGGGGGCCAACACTGTTGCCGTGCGCGATCAGGCAAACATGTTCTCGGCCGAGACGGTCCAGCAGGCCGAGCAAACCCTGCGCGAGGTCTACCTCAACACCGGCTGGCAGGTGATCGTCCAGACCGTCGAATCGCTCGACGGCCAGAACATCAACAACCGCGCCCTGAAGGATGCCAAGGCGTCACAGGTTCACGGTCTCTATTTTCTGATCTCCAAAAACGATCGCACGTTCCGGCCCGTGCCAAGTGAATCTGCCCAGCGCGTGTTCACTCTTGAGATGACTACTAAGCTCAATACCGCACTCACCGAGTCGTTCAAGCAAGGGCGGTTCGATCAAGGCTTGCTCGACGCCGTGGCCCAGATCAAGACCGCCGCGGCGGCAACGCCCTCCGCGGCGGCCCCGGCCTTTGCTGAACCAAAACCAGCCGCCGAGGCCCCCGTTGCTCCGCCTGCGCCGGTCGTGAACAAAGGCGGGTTTCCCAAGATCGGCAATCTCGGCATGCCCGAGGTCCTGATCCTGGGCGTCGGGGTCCTGGCGCTGCTCTGGATACTCGGCAAGGTCTTCCGTCGTCCACAGCCGCAAGCGATGCAACCCGGTTCGGGTTATGCCCCGGCCGGCGTCCCGCCCTACGAACCGCCTAGTCCTGGCCCTGGCGTCCGGCCAGCGGGGTCGGTCGGCAACCCTGGCCATGGATATGGACCACAACCCGGTTATCCTCAGCAGCCAGGCAACTATGGTCCCCCTTCCCAACAGGTTGGCGGCGGAGCCGGGTTCATGAGCGGCGTGCTCGGCGGCCTCGGCGGCGCGGTGGTGGGCAACATCCTCTATGACAAGTTCGGTCGGCCGCACCCGGCCTCCAGTCAAGGCGGCGAACGCTCGCACGCCGAGCACGGCCTACCAGGAACGCCGCCGCTTCCCCCACCCATCCCCGACGACCCGGCCGGCCCCTTGCCACCCGCCGAGACCTACGACCCGGACTCCGGCGGCGGAGGCGACTGGAACGAACCCGCCCCCCCTCCCGAGCCGTCCACCGGCGGCGATTGGGGCGATCCCTCCAGCGACACCGGCGGCGACTGGGGCGGCGGCGAGCCCAGCGGTAATAATGGCGGTGGCGGTGACTGGGGCGACGATGCAAACGGTGGCAACGACAGTAACGACGGCGGTGGAGGCGGAGACTGGGGTGGCGACGCAGGCGGCAACGACGGAGGAGGTGGCGGCGAGTGGTGAACCTGGCCGCATTGGACCCCGCCAAGCAACAGGTCGCCGTCCCACCAGGAGGATACGTCCGGTTCCTGGTCCTGGGCGCCTTCGCACTCCTGGCGGCCTTGACGTACCTCGACCGGATCTGCATGGCCCAGGCGGCCGGGCCGATCCGAGCCGAACTGGGGCTCAACGAGTGGCAGATGGGCCTGGTCTTCAGCGCCTTCACTCTGGCCTACGCCCTCTGCGAGATCCCCACCGGCAGGCTCGTCGATCGAATCGGCCCGCGCAAGGTCTTGACCCGGATCATCCTCTGGTGGAGTGCGTTCACCTCGTTGACCGGCCTGACCCGGGGCCTGGGGTCATTGCTGGCGGTCCGCTTCGCCTTCGGCATGGGCGAGGCCGGGGCCTTTCCAGGGATTGCCTGCGCCCTGACCCGATGGTTCCCGCCGTCGCAGCGCGGTCGGATTCAAGGGGTCATCTGGAGCATGGCCCGCGTCGGAGGCGCCCTGGCCCCCCCCTTGACGGCCGCCTTGATCGCGGCGATCGGCTGGCGACACACGTTTTTGGTCTTCGGCGCGGTCGGCCTGGTCTGGGTGATCCCATTTTGGTTCTGGTATCGTGACGACCCCGAGACCAACCCCAGGGTTTCGCCCGAAGAGCGCGCCTGGATCCGATCGTGGACCGTGGCCGAACCCGACCCCGGGGAGGAGTCTGGCGCTCCTTGGCGACGCATCCTGACCAACCGATCGGTTCAGGGGTTGGCCGGCGCGACCTTCTGGTCGGCCTTCGGCTGGTACTTCTTTATCTCCTGGCTGCCGACCTACCTGGAGACCGAACGCGGGTTGTCGCTGCATCGAGCCGCATGGCTGGCCGGCTTGCCGCTCTTGTTCGGAATCGCCGGCTGTGCCTTGGGCGGTTGGCTGGGGGATCGGCTCTCCGCCAGGCTCGGCAGTACGCGATGGTCGCGCCGATTGATCGGCAGCGTGGGCATGACGTCGGCCTGCGTGTGCTTCTTGCTAGGCGTTCGGGCCGCCGATCCCGTCCATGCCGTCCTCTTGATGGCCCTGGCCTCGTTCTTCAACGACCTGCCCGCCAGCAGCCTCTGGGCAGCCAACATGGACATCGGTGAACGCCACGCGGGCAGCGTCTCCGGGGTCGTCGGCACCTCCAGCGCAGTCGGCGCGGTGATCTCGCCGTTGCTTTTTGGCTTCTTGCTCAATCGAGGCTGGGGCTGGACCCCCGCCCTGGTCATGGCCGGATTGGCCTTCCTCTGCTCTGGCCTGAGCTGGCTCCTGGTTGATTCGACCCGAACCGTCTCGGGCAAACCGCCCGGCTTCGAGGTTGATCCCGATTTCCCTTGAACCCCGCCGGATGCCAAACGACCCACCGCCTTTGACCATCAATCCGTCGGACCTAGATCCATGCTGATCGGTTATGTAAGTGACGAGCGTTACGTTGCCCTTCCCGACGTGCTCCTGGAATTCGAGGACGCCACAGGCGGATCGGTCGAGGCCCGCTCCAGGGCCTCCGGGTCGGTCCACGCCAATCTCGCTCCAGGACCGTATACCGTGACCCTGGCCAAACCGGGGTTTGGCTCCAAGCGAGTTCGCATGACGGTCGAAGCCGGCAAGGCGTACCAGTTCCGCCTGCTCTCCGACACCCTGCTCGGCTACGTCTGGCCCAAGTGGGTGCGATCCGGCGACCGGGCTGAGTTCCGGGTTCATGCGGTCGAACCTTACAAACTCGGCCTCTGGCGGTACGGTCTGGAGCCCGAATTTCTCCGCAACCTCGGCTGGTTTGACGAACACGGACCCCGCGCCACCATGCAGATCAGCCCAGACGGCGACTATACCCGGACCGGCGTCGCCTGGAACCATCAAGGGTATACAAGCCCACATCATCATCAGTATCTTGACGCCCCCGAGCGCTCCGGGCTCTACTACTTCCGGGCTGAGACCGCCAACGGCCAGGAGTTCGCCTTCCCCTGGATCGTCGCCCCGGCCAAAGCGACCTGCCGGGTCACCGTCTTGGCCTCAAACCTTACCTGGAACGCCTACAACAGCTTCGGCGGCCGGAGTAATTACATCCACCCCGACCGCCTGCCGGCAACCCCGACAGTCAACTCTCGCCAGGAGATCAAGCGCTACACCGACCCCGACCACCGCCACTACGACGCCGACGCTTACGCCCCGCTTTCGTTCGACCGGCCCGAACCGATCAACCACATCGCCCGTTCCGAGCGCGCACAAGACCCCATCGAAGGCCGATCCGCCTGCCACCTTGCCCCCGCCGAATGGCGATTGCTGGCCTGGCTGGAACGAGAAGCGTTCCTTTATGATTATTACGCCGAATCTCAACTTCATTCCGGCGTCTTGAATCTTGATGATTATCAGGTTTTGATCTTAAGTACACATCCAGAATACTGGACCCGAGCGATGTTCCTCGCCGTGCAGGCGTGGGTCGTCGAGCGCGGCGGTCGGTTGATGTACCTCGGCGGTAACGGGATCAATTGCGAGGTCGAGCTTCCCGACGAATCCACCTTGGTCTGCAAGAACGGCAACGGCGGCCTGATCCCCGAAGGGTTCGAGAGCCGGTTCCACCAAGGGGGAGCGTCCGAGGCGAGCTTGCTTGGAGTGGTCTTCTCAAACGCGGGGGTCATGACCGCCGCTCCTTACCAGGTGATCGACCCCGACCATTGGGCCTTCGCCGGGACCGGTTTGAATCAAGGGGACCTGTTCGGTGAGCGGAGTTTGCACAGACGTTGCGAAGGAGGCGCGTCCGGCCACGAGACCGATAAGGTTTCACCCAGTTCGCCATCAAATATTCATATCCTTGCCAAAGGAACCAACCCCGACAAAGGGGGCGCCGAGTTAATTACCTACGAGACCCCCAAAGGGGGCGCGGTCTTCTCCGCAGGGTCGATCACCTGGCCGAGCGCCCTTCTGGTCGATGACGCCGTCTCAACAATCACGGGCAATGTTCTGCGTCGCTTCCTAAAATCGGATCAACACAAGTAGGATTTAAATAATGCGTATTACCTCAATCGAAGCGACCCCCGTCCGTGTCCCGCTCAAAGAAGGGATGACCACGAAGACGGCCCACGGCGACCACGTCACGTCAGATTACGTGATCGTGCAGGTTCACACCGACGGCGGCTTGGTCGGCCTCGGCGAGGCCACGGTCTCGGCGCTCTGGACCGGCGAGACCAGCACGTCGTGCGCCTCGGCGATCAAGAACCTCATCGCCCCTGCCCTGATCGGTACCGACCCGACGCGGATCAGCATCGCGCGAAGTACGATGGACCGACTCATCAAGCTCAACCCGTTCACCAAGTCGGCCGTCGAGATGGCGCTCTGGGACCTCTCGGGCAAGGCGGCCGGAGTGCCCGTTTACCAGTTGCTCGGCGGCAAGATCCATGATGAAGTGCCGATGAAAATGATGATCGGCGCGTTCGAACTTCCCAGGGCCGTCGCCCTGGCCGATCGGTTCCTGAGCTGGGGCGTCCGCTGCCTGAAAGTGAAAGTCGGGCTCGACCTGGCGGGCGACCTCGACCGCGTGCGGGCCGTGCGCGAGGTTGCCGGGCCCGACGTCACGATCACGGTGGACGCCAACTGCGGTTGGGACGCGACCACCGCCCGGATCGCCCTGGACCGGCTCCGCAAGTACGACATCCTGCTCGCCGAGCAACCCATCCCCGCGGGCGATCCCCCCGCGCTCGCCGCCTTGCGGCAAGGCAGCACCATCCCGATCATGGCTGATGAAAGCGTGTTCACATTAACCGACGCCTGGAATGTCGCCGCCGCGCGGGCGGCCGACATCATCAGCGTTTATCCGGGCAAGAACGGCGGGATTGCCGCGTCGATCGAGATCACTCACGTCGCCAAATCTGCCGGGATCGCCTGCCACATCGGCAGCAACCTGGAACTCGGCA
Source organism: Isosphaeraceae bacterium (assembly GCA_039936275.1). GTDB lineage: Bacteria > Planctomycetota > Planctomycetia > Isosphaerales > Isosphaeraceae > JBDTIR01. The sequence continues at coordinate 6,418 of JBDTIR010000737.1, forward strand.
TCGCCAGCGCCGCCATGCTTCATCTGGCCGCCTCGAACCCGACCATCGACAGCATGCGCTACCCTGCCGACATCCTCGGCCCGCTCTACCACGAGACCGACCTGCTCAAGGAACCGCTCAAGCTCGGCCCCCAGACCGCCCGAGTACCCGACGGCCCCGGCCTGGGCGTCGAACTTGACCTCGACCTCTTGCGACGATACAGCGCGGTCTGAATCAACCGCATTTCCAGTCTTGTAGGGCGTGTGAAACACGCCATCTTCGAGTCCCGGACGGCCTGTTTCACACGCCCTGCAAGAGGGAAATCGTAGACAATCGCGCAGTTTCCATAATAATGTAAAATACATTAATAAATCATGCAAGGATCGCCTTGACAACCTGTCCATGCACGTCGGTCAGGCGCATGTCGCGTCCGCCGAAGCGGTACGTCAAGCGGGTGTGGTCCATGCCCAGAAGGTGGAGCATCGTGGCGTGCAGGTCGTGGACCTCAACCTTGTCCTCGACGGCGTGGTAGCCGTAGTCGTCGGTCGCGCCCAGCACGGTCCCCCCCTTGATGCCGCCGCCGGCTAGCCACATGGTGAAACCGAAGGGGTTGTGATCGCGACCGTTGGCCCCTTGGGCCATCGGCGTGCGGCCGAACTCGCCGCCCCAGACGATCAAGGTCTGGTCGAGCAGGCCGCGGGCCTTGAGGTCGGTCAAGAGCCCGGCGATCGGCTGGTCGACGGCCCTGGCGTTGTTCTCGTGACCGACTTTGAGGTTGCTGTGCTGGTCCCAGCGGTCGTTGCCGACGTTCGGGCAGAGCAGCTCAATAAACCGCACCCCGCGTTCCACCAGGCGCCTGGCGATCAGGCATTGCCGAGCATAAGTGCGCGTGTGAACATAAGGATCGTCCAGCCCGTAGAGGGCGCGGGTCGCCCTGGATTCGCCGTCGATCGCCATCAAGGAGGGCACGGCCGTTTGCATCCGAGCCGCCAGCTCATAGTTGGCGATCGAGGCTTCCAGGGCGTCGTGTCGCCCCAATCTGCCGATCACGCCTTGATCGAGCGTGTGCAAGAGGTCCAGTTGCCTGCGCTGGCCGCCAGGGCGAGACTCGGCCGGGTTGATGTTGGCCAGGGGGGCGTCACCGCTTTTGAAGATCGAGCCTTGATACGAGGCGGGCAAAAATCCGCTGTTGAAGCAGTCGAGCCCGCCAGGCGGAATCAGGCCGCCGTTGAGCACGACGAAACCTGGCAAATCCTGGCTCTCACTGCCAAGACCGTAGGTCACCCAGGCCCCCTGACTGGGCCTGCCTTGAAGTCCCGAACCCGTATGCATGAAATAATTGGCGCTCGTATGCTCCGAAAAATTCGAGACCATCGACCTGATGATCGCCAGGTCGTCGACACACCGGGCGACGTTCGGGAACAAGGCGCTCACCGGAATGCCGCTTTCCCCGTAAGGCCGAAACGCCCAGGGGGACTTAAGAACCTTGCCTACATTGTTAAACTGGGTCGGCTGCACTTTAATCTTGATCGCTTCGCCATGCTCGCGCTCGAGCCTCGGCTTAGGATCAAACGTATCAACCTGTGAAGGGCCTCCGTCCATATACAGGAAAATGACATGTTTTACCTTCGCCTTGAAGTGCGGCGGCTTCGGTTCCAAGGGGCCGGCGACCTCGGAATCATGGGTAATCGACCGCCCAAAGGCGTCGTCACCCATCAAGGCGGTCAGGGCCACCGCCCCGAAGCCGTTGGCGGCGCGGACGAGCATCTGCCTGCGGTTGACCGGCCCCGGCAAGAAGCGGCGGCAATGCATGATTGATTCCCGTGCCTGTTCATCTAATTAACAAAAATAAATTCTTTGACGTTCATCAAGACGTGACAGAGGTCCGCCCAGGCTTCGGAGTCGTCGGCCCGGTCGCCGAGAAACCCTAGAGCCGCCGCACGTTCCGATTCGGTCGGCGGCCTGCTGAACGCCGAGAGGTAAGCGGCAGTCAGGCGGGCCTCGGTCGAGGCGCCTCGATCCGCGAGCAGGCGCTCGGCCCAACGCCGAGCTTGGTCAAGAACAAACGGGTCATTCAGCAGGGTGAGGGCCTGCGCGGGGACGTTCGAGACGTTGCGCCGGCCCATCGTCGAGGCGGGCGATGGAAAATCGAAGACGAGGAACATCGGCGTCAGGAAATTGCGCCGGACGCTGATGTAGAGGCTGCGCCTGGCCTCGCCGTCGAGCGGCCCCGATGCTGCTGGACGGCCCCGACCGTCCATGAACGGGGTCAGGTACGGTAAGACGCTCGGGCCGAACAGGGTCAAATCAAGCCGGCCACTGACGGTGAGCATCGTATCGCGGATCACCTCAGATTCCAGGCGGCGGACGTTCATCCGGTGCAAGAGCCGGTTGTCCGGGTCCGCCTGTTCCGCGTCGGGATCAAGCATGCTATTCATTTGATACGCATGAGATCGTAAGATCAAACGATGAGCTTGCTTGATTGACCAACCGTTTTGAATCAACGACGTGGCAAGGTAATCGAGCAAGTTAGGGTCGGTTGGCGGCTGGCCCATCACCCCAAAGTCATCGGACGAGCGGACAATCCCGGCACCGAAATGATGCTGCCAGATCCGGTTGACGATGACTCTCGCGGTCAACGGATTGGAGGGGTCAACGATCCGCTTCGCCAGTTCCAGACGGCCGCTGCCGCGCTCCGGAGCGCTTTGGTCGGGGCCGGCGATGGCTTCAAGAAACCGCCGAGGCACGACGTCTCCAGGGGTCTTGTAATTCCCTCGCAGATGGACCGGCTCATCCTGTCCGGTTCCATCAATGACCGCCAAGGCCAGGGTCGGTTCCGGGATCTCTGATTCAACCGTGCGGATTTGCTCAATCTGATCGACAGGCAAGCCGTCAAGGCGAATCAAACCGTGGTCCAGCAGCCAGGCCAGGGTTGCGATTCTCGCGGTCTCTGCTTCGCCAGGTTCCAGACGGCCGGTTCGCCAGCGGTCGAACGTGGCGTTGATCAAGGCTTCGAATCGGGCTGCGAGATCGTCGAGCGAGCGGACTTCAGGGTCGTCAAGCAACTCGACGGCGAAGTGGTCGGGGCGCGTCGGAGCCTTGGAACCTTCCGAGGCCCGAATTTCATCCACGGCAAGGAACCCGTCACCATCGAACAGTTTCGAAGGGCTCCCCGTGTAATTGACCGTTGCACCGTCGGCGAGTTCGATATAAACGTCGTGACCGATCCACATGCCCAGGTCTTGCGTCACCCAGCGCGGTTGGTCGTCATCGACGCGAATGGTCAAACCCCCGTAAATCGGCGCGCGGACCTTTTCGAACCCATCAATAATCAGATTGATTCGCCCATGTCGTCCAGCGGCCAGATAATGTAGATATCGTTTCTCAATGGTGAATGTCTTTGAACGAAGCACTCCTTGAAGTCGTTCGGAATTGAGCCCGCTATGAGCCGTGCCAGGGATGACGGGGACCGGGCCGTCTTTGCCCAACCGCCAAGCGCCCGCCAGGGTCGGACTCGGTCCGAAGGCATCACCAGAATTCGACCAGTCAACATACGAATTCGCGTTAAAATCTTCGAAGAGGACGCCGCCCTCCGCGACTGGTTGAACATGAAGACGGCTCACGACCTGTTGACGACGAGTTGCGAACGGCTCGTCAGGACGTTCCGCCATCGTCGTCCAGGCAAACAATGGGTGGCCTGCTTGGCGCGCGGCGGGGTCGCGCAAGGCCTCGACCCAGCGCTCGAACCTGGTTTCACCAAGTCCGACGGAACTGGCCAGCGAGGCGACGTCATTCGATTCCGTGCCTGAGACGACGCCTTGGGCCGCTTTCAAAACGGCCCCGATCCGGGTTGGTGATCGCGCACCGGTCAGGGCCGTTGTAATCTCTCCTTTGAGCGCGATCAAGGCGGCGACCTTGCCGCCGATCCGCTCTGGCGGGTCAATGAACGCTTGCTGGTGGCGGGAACTTCGCATGTATCCCGCGAGTGCGTAATAGTCTTTTGTCGTGATTGGATCAAATTTATGATCGTGGCAACGAGCGCATGCGACCGTTAAACCAAGGAACGTCTTTGAGAGAACGTCGATCTGATTTTCGATATGAGCGACTTCATCTTCACGTACATCGACTGGCGAATGCGTCCCTTCGCCAAGAAAATAAAACCCGGTGCCAAGAACCGACTCGTTGAATCGTTCGGTCGGATGCCGGCGAGGGTTGTCAAGCAGGTCGCCCGCGATCTGTTCGACGACGAACTGATCGTAGGGCACGTCGGCATTGAAGGCGCGAATGACGTAGTCGCGGTATCGAAAGGCGTTAATCACGTCGTAATCAAACTCGTGTCCGGCCGTCTCGGCGAACCGCATCAGGTCGAGCCAATGCCGCCCCCAGCGCTCGCCGTAATGCGGCGACGCAAGCAACCGTTCGATCAACGCCTCATAGGCCCCGGGTGATTGGTCGTTCAAGAACGTATCAATTTCCTCGGGCGTAGGCGGCAGGCCGATCAGGTCAAAATTGACTCGACGGATCAAGGTCCGACGATCGGCGTCGGGCGCGGGTTTCAACCCCTTGGCCTCGAGCCTGGCGAGCACAAACCGATCAATTGACGTCCTTGGCCATGATGCGTCCGCCACTTGCGGAGGCTCGACCGATCGCACCGGCTGAAAGCTCCAGTGTTCAGCCCTCTGCTCAAGATCGAACGCGTTGGCCTTGGTCGATTTACCCGCGACCTCGCCGCCAGGCCAGGGGGCGCCCATCGCGACCCAACGGGTCAAGACGGCGATTTCCTGCGCCTTGAGTTTCGACTTGGGCGGCATCTGCACGATTTCGCCGTAGTTCACGGCGTCGATCAAGAGGCTGTCGTCCGGCTGGCCGGGCACGACGGCAGGCCCCGTGCGACCCCCGGCCAGAACCGAGGTCCGCGAGTCAAGCCGCAATTCCCCCTTCCGTTTGTCGGGGCCGTGGCAGGTCTGACACCGCGCGGCCAGGATCGGCCGGACCTGCTTCTCAAAGAACTCGATCCCTTCCGAGTCGGCGTCGGCCCGCGCCAATCCAGAGCAAAGACCCAGCAAAACCAACGCGGAAAGCGACCACGCCGCGCACATCTGCCAAAACAAACGATCTTTGACAAACAAGACCGGTAAATTCATTTCGCCAAGAAGGAAAATTCGGACCCTGAAGAGGTGAATATTCACTGCGCGCGTCCTCGTTATGAACTGCGACATTCTTCAAAGGTCACGCCTTGCGATGATCGCGGCGGGTGCATCGGTCCAGTTGTTGGTCTTCGATGGCGGGACGGTTCCAAAAGAGGGCTGGGAACTTCATTGCAACCCACTCTCCCGGTTGTTGTCAAGGACGAGGAACCGGCCACCGATGGACGAAGCCAGAGATCATCAACACCGTTGCCTTATTCTTTCGCGTTGTTCCTTGGTTTGATTTCCTTCGATCGCTCCGCCGCGTCCGGCAGAGAGAACGTCCGGCGTTCGATCCGCTGGCCGTTGATCGTCGCGGAATGGACCTCAACCCTCGGCCTTCGGTTTGAACCAGCGGGGCCTTCGGCGAGGTTGCTTCGGGTGGTTACAATCAGCTCGCCGGCCTCGAGCGCGCCGGGCTCGCCGATCGTCAAGCCCTTCGGGGCTCCTTGGTCGGAAGCGAGGCGAGCGAGGAACCCATCGGTCCAGCGAACCAATGTATGGTTCAGTGATACAGACAGATAGACACGCCCAGCATTTGACTTGATCGCCGGTCCATGTTCGACGCTCAAGGTTCCGCCGCGCTGGGCGTCTTCGAGCGTGTTCCCCTCGATCACCAATCCGAAGACCGGGGCGTGCGACCAGCCCCAATGGACCGGTTGCTCGGTCGGCGCGGCGGCGATCCGGAACCCGGAAGCGCCGAGCAGGTGGTTCCCGAGCACACGAGTGCCGAAGTGGTTGCCGATCAGGTCGAGTCCCACCGCGATCGAGCTGCCCCGAGCGTCCACCCGGTTGCTTGCGAAGGTCTCGCCGACGAATCCGCTGGCGATCACGATGTCGGCCTCCGCCGTCGGTAACGGTGAATCCATCAGGTATGTCTTTGGATTAATCGCTTGCGCGATCCGATACCAGCGGCCGGCATGGGGGCCGTTCAGGACGGCCACGACCGACCCGGTTCGCGCCGGGCCGCCTTGGGGTTCGGGAATAGCCAGGATCAGGCCGTCGGCCGAGAGGGCGGCGGGCCGACCTTCGAAGTGGAGCCGGTACGATTCGGTGAGAATAATCTCGGGGGCGTTCTGGTTCGGCATCGTGTCCAGGTCAAGCGGGCCGATCCCTTCAACCCGGTTGCCTTCGATCAAGTCATTCGCACCCGTATTGGTCATGACCAAAAACCGCCAGGTCTTGCCCGAAGGGCCGACGGGCCTGGCCGTGTTGCCTTTCAAAACCAGGTCGTGGGTCTGATGGACCGAGAACACAGAATGAGTATATGTGTGGGGAACGGTCCCCCGATAGTCGTTGTCGGTGATCCGCCAGGGGCCGTCTCGGAATTCACACGTTCCACCTTTCAAAATATTCGCATTAACAAGACCGCTCCGCGCGGTAGTCAGGCGGATCAGCCTTGGGGCTTCCTCCCAATTGCTGGCGGCTGTTGGGGATTCCAGGTCGAGACGCCGGAGGACCAGGCCGACCTTCAGGCGGTTCGGCACGGCGTCATGATTGTCGGTCGATCCGATCACGGCGGGGCCGTCGTTGGTGTCGGTTGCCCAGCGCACAGGGCCGTCGAACCGGACGGCGAATCCTTCCAGGGTCGTATGCGCGGCGTGGATCTTGACGGCGGCCGACCAGGGGAAGGCGTCCTTCGTTTGCGAGAACCGCAAAATCGCGCCAGGCTCGCCGAACAGAGTGACGGCCCGGTTGAGTACCAGCGGTCGATCAAGATCGTATCGCCCAGGGGTCAATCGGACGGTGCCATATTGATCCACCAACGACTGGAGGTCGTCCCCGGGCCTGGCCTTGACGACCCCTGGACCACTCTTTTGGGCACGGCGGTCGATGTCGCAAACGGCGCCGGGGAACCGGACGATCGCCAAGGGGCCGTCGTCGAAGACCAGCCGCAAGGTCATCACTGCGCCGGTTTCGTCGCGGATCGGCGCGAACCAAAGGTCAGCCCGCGCGCCGTCGGCTGAGCGGTGGAACTGGAGCGAAGGCGCAAATGGATCAATAGACAAGGGAACCTGATCATGGACACGATAGACCCAGGATTCGCGTACCGAGTCGCTCAAGACCGCGGCGACGATGGGACGGTCGGGGGGCAAGCCGCTCAAGCTCACATGAACATCCCCGGGCGCTTCGGGGCGTTGGCCGTCCTGACCGAGCCACCGAGCGTCAAGGGCGAGCGGTTCGACTTTCGGCAAGACGACCCTCGGCATCCGCAAAGTGGGATCGGACCGGCCCGCGGTGATAGTCTGGGCGTCGGCTTTGCCGTTCGCGTAGGCGACGACCACACTGACGGCCTTGCCTGCGAAATCTTGCATGGGTTGGATGAAGAGGTCGGCACGTTTTTGATTTTTGGGATCGCGGACCAGTTCGGCGTTCGATGCGCCTTCGGGGTTCAAACCTGACTGGTAACTTGGCCCCGAGGCGACCTGAACCTTGACGCCCTTGACCTCGATTCCAGGTGAGAGCCGGTCAAGTTCCAGACGAACGTCCTGAAGGCCGTCGGGGCCGACGCCTGGCCCGGGGCCAACGCGATCGAGACGACCTTGGCCGATCCAGCGGACGGAGAGGGCGGCCTCTGGCATCCGCAGGTTCGGATCGGCACGGCCACCTCCGAGGTTCAGTTCGATCGTCCGGCCGTCGTCCAAGGTCAGGCGGACTCTGAACGGGCGACCGGTTTCGACCCGGCTCGGTTCCAGAAACAGGTCGGCCGTCGATGCGCCCGGCTTGCGGACCAGTTCGGCCCGCCAGGGGCCAAACGGGCCGTTGATCCGCCACTCGTCGCCGCCAAGGGCCGTCACGATCCCGGAGACGACGGCCGACCCGCTCGGCAAGCCGCCGATCGCCAGGTGGATGTCCTGCACGTCGCTGCCCGCCAGAAGCGACGACGGACCAACCACGTCGCGCCCGTCCTGACCCAGCCAGAACCCGGCTGGTTCCCGCAGTTTGTCCCAGTTCGCGGGCAACGTCGGCGGCGGCTCTGCTCCGCTCGCGGCGGAACCGGCCAAAATCAAGAACGTCGGAAACACGACTCTGGCGAAGCGAATAAGTCGATCCATCAACAAGATTTCAGATCCATTGAAGGGAGATCTCAAAAGGTCGGGAACCTGTGATCCTCCCCGATCTGGGTCCATCTCTCGATGGGGTTTGTCCCCAAGATCTCGCCCGACGCCGGATCATACCACGGAGGGCGGGCCCTTGGCCTCCTTGAACCGGCGCGTCCGGACGGCGACGAAGGTCAGCCCCCCCAAGGCCAGCAAGACGAGTGATGTTGGCTCGGGGACCGCCTGAATGTCAAGCCTGAGGAAATCCACCTGAAAACTGCCTGCGCCAACATCTTCGCTGATCTGGGTTCCCGCCAGCGAGACCACGCCACTGGCCAGCACGGGGAAGAACGAAGGGTCCAGCATGATCGAGTGCGTCTCGATCTGGTTGCCCCCGGTCAGTTCGGTCGTGGTGTTGGCGTTAAACTGGCCGAGGAACTGAGCCGGCACCAACTTACCGTTGAGCATGAGGCAATTAGGGCCGCTGATCGGGTCCGGCCCGGAGACCCAGGCCCCCGTCCGCATCGTGAGCGTGGCCGAGACGATCGCCTGCCCCGCCGGAATCGGCATGATGCTGAAGTCGCTCGTCGGTGCAAAGGCAGAGAACAAGGTCGGATCGCCGCCAATCAACCGTATGTCGGTGTCCGGAGCATCGCCAGGGGGGTCGTGGCTGATCGTGGGGTCCAACGTTCCCGAGTCAGCCCCAATCCCGAAGCCGTTATCGTTTCCATAAATCCCGGAATAGAACGAACCCTCCGCTCGGTCTACCCCGACTGCCCACACCCAGAACAACGCTACAATGAGCAGGATCTCCCTCACTCGCCGAACCATTAAAACACCCCTTATCAATCATTCGCTTGTGTTGATCCTCACCGTGCCGAAAGCGTCCTGCTCAAGATACATGATTCGTGTGAGTTGGGACATCTTTGTCCCTTCGGAACCAGGAGACGAGACTCCATCATAGCCACACACCGTGGAAACATCCAGTGTGTCGCAAATCGTTCGCGCTTGCGGACATTGCCAGAGGTCAGCGTGAAACGTCTCCGCCTTTTTTTAATCATGACGTCAACGATCAATAACGTTATTTACCGACGCTCCGGCGCCAATCGAGATCGATCTAGCGAGATTCTTGCCAGATTAACCTCAAAACGAAGTGATCGCCAAAACGGCGATGGAATCGCGTCTTATGGGTTTCGAAGGGTCAGATTCCTCCAAGCTCGGCTCCAGGAACCGCTGCGAGGGCGATGGCGATCGCGAGGCCGACCAGCAGCGACACGGCCAGAACGCGAACCAGCGCACGGGTCCAGGCGGGCAGCCGACAGAGCCGGTCAATCCAGGCGGCCAGCGGGGCGACGGCCAGCAAGACCGCGGCCGACGTGGGCGTCTCGGAGTAGAAGCGGCCCGCAAGCAAGAGCCCGGCGAGCATCACCACGACGACCGCCACGAGGCCCCGTGTGGAAGGCGGGCCTGAATCGCCGATCGATCCAAACCGCGAGACCACGACCGCAGCCGTCAGCACGCCCGCCAACTCACCCAACACGAGACTGCCAGTCAACACAAGGACCACGCTCGAACCGCCCGCGACCAACGCTAAAACGGTCGTCAACGAACCCCCCGCCAAGCGTTCGCCAAGCGCATCGAGCAAGCCCCAAACCACCAGAACGCCCGCGCCCGGGCCGATCAAACGCACGGTCAGAATCGGCCAGGGCCAGACGTTGCGCGCCAAAGGGCCCAGAAGAAGGCCCAGCACCGCCACGGTCAAGACCAGCCGACCCAGCCAGCGCGCACTCCTGGAAATCGATCCACATAACTCGATCAATCCCCAAAGGGTCGCCGCCAGAGCGAGCCAGGCAAGCCAGTCAATCGCGTCGATCGGCGGAACCGGCATCCGAACCGCGCCAAACCAGCCGCGCACCGCCGCATGGCCAAGCGCATAGCCAAATCCCAACGCCAACGGTGCTCCCCGACAGCCGCCAATCCAGAGCACCAGGGTCGCGACCAGGGCCGCCAGGCCCATCCCAATCAAGCCAGGCGTCCAGGGCATCAGCCGCGCTCCCGCCCCGGTTCAATCAGAGCCGACCGGAAGCAATCAGGTTTATAATTTCAAATCGTGACTATTTGTAATTTCCTTCGACACTCACGGTCAGGCGGACCTCGTCGCCGAGCAGCGGAGACAACCCGGTCATCTGGAAGTCGGCGCGGCGGATAGTGAAGGTCGTCTCGATCCCGGCGAGAGACACGCCTTGCATTCCCTTGCCAGTGCCGGTCGGTTCGATCTGGACGGTCAAGGGCTTGGTGACGCCGTGCATGGTGAGGTTGCCAGTCACCTGATACGCACCTTCGCGAGCGGCGGCAACCTTGGTGCTCTGAAACGTGATGGTCGGGAACTGCTGGGCGTTGAACAGGTCGGGCCCCTTGACGTGCTGGTCGCGCTTGGCGTTGCCGGTGTCGAGGCTGTCGGTTTTGACGGTGAAGTCAAATCGCGCTTTGGCGGGATCGGCCCGGTCAAGCGTGAACGTGCCGGCGACGTCGTTGAATCGGCCGTAAGCGTAGCTCACATCCAGGTGTTTGATCCGAAAAACCACGGTCGAATGGACCGGATCAACCGTGAAGGTCTCGGCGGCGCTCGCCGGGGTGGTCGCCAAGGTCGCCGTGAACAGGGCGGCGCCGAGAATCGTTGGCAGGTTCATACGGAGCAAGCTCCCCCAAAAAAGACCGTGCAAGAATCGAATCCGGGTCGGCGATGTCCCATCACACGTTGAGAATCCCGATCCAGCCGCTTCGCCACCTTAGCGAGCCCGGTCGAGGCCCGCAAGTGGTTCGCCCTTCGACGTCCCAACGGCTCGAATCCGTCCTGAGGACGGACCCGGTTGGTTTTGTGCGTGTGTGTGAACCACGCCGATTTTGATTCCGGAACGGCATGCGCTACAACGCCCCGTCGACCCAAAATCGTTGGTCAACCGCGCCACTGCCCACCGCCATTCCGGACCTCTTCCGAAAATCTTGAGAAAAAAAGAAATCACCAACCGGCCGTTGGCGATGGTGTAGGTTGGCGTTCAAAAAAAATGCCAGCCATGACCGGCGTCAAGACCTCGACGCCGAAGCCCCTGGCGGTCTTCTCGTTTCCGAGTTGTCTCGCGTTTCCAAACCTGGAGCATCACCCTCATGTCTTGCAGCGACGCCCGACGATTGGCCAATCAGCGCAACGCCCAGAAATCCACAGGCCCCAAGACCGAAGCTGGCAAGCTCGCCGCCCGGATGAACTCGCTCACCCACGGCATGAGAAGCGAACACGGCCTGGTTCCGCCCCACCTTGCCGACGCCGTCACCAAACACAATAATATGTTGATTGACGCCTATCATCCCGACAACGACAACCAAGCCTGGTTGCTCGAACAGGTCGCCGACGCCGCCGCTCGGCTTGATTACTGTCAATTCATGATCCGCGCCCAGATCAACGACATGGCCGATCGCGCCGATCTTTGCTGGGAAGAGGACCGGAAACGAGCCGCCGAGGAAATCGCCGCCCGCTTGCCCAAAGACCCAAGTCGAACCGCCAGCCGCCTCCGCGAAACCGCCCAGGGGTGCCGCTGGATTCTCGATCGTTGGGACGCCCTGAGTGTCTCCGTGCTCGATCACGTCTCCTGGGACGAGAACCAGTGCAACCTCGCCGCGATCTTGATGGGCATCGGTCTCGATCTGCGGCCTGCGCATCCCGACCTTTGCCCGGACGCCGACGCCGACGCGCAAACAGCCTTGATGTACGACCAGATTGACGCGATCAATTCCTTGATGGCCGATGCGCTCGAACCTCTCAACGACAAGGAACGCGAGTTGACCCGCCTGGGTTATCCGCTTCGTCCCTCGAAGGAATACCTCCGGCTTCAGCGCTACGAGACCAAGCTCCGCAAGGTCTATACCGAGGCCATGCAGACCTTCCGCCAGTGTCGCGCCGAGCGAGTCGTTGAGTCCGAACCCCTCACCTGTTTGACCACCGAACCCGATCCGATCGCCCTGCTCAAGGC
>JBDTIR010000738.1:0-8629 GCA_039936275.1 Isosphaeraceae bacterium
ATTGCCAAAGTTCGGAACTGGACGACCCATCCTCAACGCAGCGACGGATCTCTTCAATCTGGACGCCAAATGCACGTGCAGACCTTATGAATGATGACCGAGTACCATTAGACACACGCAACTGTTGCGCCAAAGCATACAAAAAATCGTCCGATTTGTTTATATGTAAATACCAATCAATCAAGTGTGCGTGTTACTGCAAACCAAAGAATTGATTCGGGGCGGGAGGGGGGAACCACCATCGGACTCGTTTCAATGTAAGCGGGTACGGATGTTATTATTCGCCGGCCAAGGAGTCACGTCAAGCGTTCAAGCTGCAATCTTTGCAAAATTATTGAGTGAGAAGCCGTGTGCATATGTAATCATTTCTGTTAACTCGTGTCCCCCTTTCTCCCCGGACGCGCTGGGATATAATGAAGGGCCGCGACCTTGGCGGCTGATCCGAACCAGGCAACACGGAAGCTCGCACCGATGGAAACCGCACGTATTGCCCGGATTCTCGATGAGATGGGAACCTTGCTGGAAGTCCGGGGCGAGAACCCGTTTCGCTGCCGGGCCTATCACACTGCCGCGCAAGCCCTGAAAGGGCTGCCGGCCGATCTGTCTGAGATGGTTGCCGACGGTTCTTTGGCCGAAGTTCCGGGCATCGGCGCCACGATGCTCGCCAAGATCAGCCAGCTTGCGAGTACCGGCGAGTTGCCCGCTTATGAACGGCTTCGGCACGAAACCCCTCCGGGCCTGGTCGCCTTGTTGCGGGTGCCCGGATTGGGGCCGAAGAAGATCAAGGCGCTTCACGATGAGCTGAAGATCGAGAGTCTGGCCGACTTGCGAGCGGCGGCCGAGGCCGGCAAGATCGCCCCGGTCAAGGGGTTCGGTCCGAAGACTCAGACGAAGGTCATTGAAGGGATCCGGTTCATTGAGTCGGTCGGCGATCGGATTCTTCAGAGTCAGGCCAGGCGTCTGATGACGCCGATTCTTGAGGCCCTTCGCAACCATCCCGACGTCCACCGCGCCGAGGTCTGCGGCAGCCTCCGTCGCCGCGCCGAGACGATCGGCGACCTGGACGTCTTGGTCAGTGCCGACGATCCCGCGGCGGTCCTCAGCCATTTCGTCGCCCTGCCTCACGTCGCCGAGGTCCTGGCGCACGGGCCGACCAAGGCGAGCGTTCGCCTGGCCGACGGCGTGCAGTGCGACCTCCGCGGCGTCGCCGACGACCAGTTCGCGTTCGCCCTTCACTACTTCACCGGGTCGAAGGCGCACAATATCGCGATGCGCCGACGGGCCATCGCCAGGGGGATGAAGCTGAGCGAGTACGCGCTTACCGGCCCTTCCGGGCCGATCCCCTGCGCCACCGAGTCCGACCTGTTCCAGGCGCTCGGTCTTGCCTACATTCCCCCTGAGCTCCGTGAAGACGTGGGCGAGATCGAGGCGGCCGAGGCGGGGCCAATCCCCCCCTTGATTGAGCGCGGCGACCTGACCGGCACGTTTCATTGCCATACCGACTGGAGCGACGGCGGGGCCACCTTGGTCGAGATGACCGAGGCCGCGCATGCCGCCGGCCTTGCCTATCTTGGGATCGCCGACCACTCCCGATCGGCCGGTTATGCAGGGGGCTTGACCATCGAGCGGGTTCGCCTTCAGTGGGCTGAGATCAACCTTCTGAACCAGGCGGCCGGCGGCCAGTTCCGCCTGTTCAAGGGGACCGAGTGCGACATCCTGCCTGACGGCTCGCTCGACTACCCTGATGAGGTCCTGGTCGGGTTCGATTACGTCGTGGCGAGCGTTCATTCCAGTTTCGGTCAGTCGCGCGAGGAGATGACCCGGCGGATTTGTCGGGCCTTGGCTAATCCTTATGTGACGATGCTCGGCCACCCGACCGGCCGCTTGCTCCTGGCCCGCGACGCTTACGCGGTGGACCTCGACGCGGTGATCGCCGCGGCGGCCGAGTCTGGGACGATGATTGAGATCAACGCCAACCCCCATCGCCTCGACCTCGACGCCGAGCACTGCCGCAAGGCCAAGGCGCGCGGCGTGACGATTGTGATCAACCCCGACGCCCACTCCACCGGCGGCATCGCCGATCTCGATTACGGCATCGGCGTGGCCCGCCGCGCCGGCTTGTCGGCGGAGGACGTGTTCAATACCAGGACGCCCTTGGCCGTCGCCGAGACCTTGACAGCGCGGCGCGCTGGACGTTAAGCCAAGAAAAGAATACCGCCGAGATCGGCTGAAGTCTCTTGCGGGGCCGCTCGGCGATCCTATAATTGAATCACTCGGGGTGCAATGATTGAGCAGCGGCGGGACGGGCAAAAAAACGGGAGCGGGGAGCGTCCGCGGTGGGGTTAATAGATCGTGCCCCATCTCTTGCCATCCATCCAGGAATTCGTGATCGATTCGCTCGCTTCCGGGTCTGTATGCGCGGCCCGATTGGGTGGTATCCCGAGGCGCATTCTCAAATCCGAACCGAACGGCGCTGGGTTTTGCGAGGAAACCGCCATGGCCCCCATGAATCCGGTCGAGACCAAGAAGTTCTTCAGCGTGATCGAGGCCAACCGAGCCTTGCCGCTGGTCAAGCGAATCGTCGCCGACATCGTCCAGCAGTGGCAGACCGTGAGTGAGCTGCGGGGCCGGCTCTCGGGCTTGTCGCGCCCCGACCGCGCACGTCGTACGGGAGACGTTTACGAAGAAGAGTTGGCCCACAGTCAGTCGGAACTGGAGATCGAGGAAGAGAAGCTCCAAGCCTTCGCCGACGAACTGACCAAACTCGGCGTCGAACTGAAAGGACCGGACAGCGGTCTCTGCGATTTCCCCACCCTCAAGGACGGCCGCGAGGTTTATCTCTGCTGGCGGCTGGGTGAGCCCGAGGTCCAGCACTGGCACGAGGTCAACACCGGATTCTCCGGCCGCCAACCGTTGGCGACCCTCACCGGCGGTCGTGGTGGTCGGGCGCATTAAATCAGGTTTTTTTTCAAAACGAGCGAGATTCCGAGACGGCGCATCCCGTTCCCGGGTGTTAGAGTTCCTGATGCCAGCGCGGCGACCCGGTTCCCAAAAAACGGCGGGCGTTGGTCATTGGGGGGGACCCGGACCTGATCGCCTTCGAGACCGAGGCCTCTTGAAGATCCGGCGTGTTTGGTTTGATTTCTGGTGGCGGATCGGCGTCTTCCTCTAGGACCAAGACCCTTCGCTCGGATACACTGCGAAACGCGAGGTAACGGTCTTGGGAGCGAAGCATGAGGGGACGATGCCCAGGGTGGTGACGATTGATGGACCGGCGGGGGCGGGTAAGAGCACAGCGGCGAGGCTTCTGGCCGGTCGGTTGGGATGGCGGCTGCTCGACACCGGCGCGATGTACCGCGCCGTGACCCTGGCCGCGCTCCGCGCCGGGATCGACCTGGAAAGCGACCAGGCCCTTGGCGACCTGGCGGGTCGGGTCGAGGTCCGGTTGCCGCCAGGCCGAGTTATGCTCGACGGTGAGGACGTCAGCGGACTGATCCGTTCGGTCGAGGTCACGCACGCCTCGCGGTATCCGGCCAACAGCCCGAGCGTCCGTACCTGCCTGGTGGACTGGCAGCGCCGCTTCGCCGCTGAGAACAACGTGGTCGCTGAAGGACGCGACCAGGGGACGATTGTTTTCCCGGACGCTCCGCGCAAGTTCTTTCTGACGGCATCTCCCGAGGAGCGTGCCCGCCGCAGACACACCGAGTTTCTCGCTCGTGGCGAAGCGATCGACCCCGCCGACGTCCTGCGCGACCTGATCGAGCGCGACGCCCGAGACGCCGCCCGAGCCATCGCCCCAATGCGGCCAGCCGCCGACGCCCTGGTCATCGACACCAACGGCATGGACCTGAATTGGGTCGTGAACCTGATTGAGCGGGCGGTTCTCGACCCGGACGCTGACGCCTGGCTTCAAGGCGACCAACCCGCCTTTGACGGCCGAAACCTGATTCCACCTCGGTATTTCGCGGGGCTCTGGGTCGCCTGGAATCGTCAGAAGACGCGAATCATCGCCGTCGCCGCGACCATCGACGCCGCCCGTCATGCCGCATCCGAGACCGACGAGGCGGCCCCGAACTTTGACAATACCAGCGTTCTCGCCACGTCCGAGAATTGCACCAGGCGCCAGAAGTTGACGTCGGCCGACTCTGTTGCCAGCCTGCGCGACCAGGAGCCAGCCGTGGCCGAGCACAAGGACCAAGACGACAATGGGCCGTGACCGTATCGCCGTGAAGAACCGCGACAGAGCGATCAGCACGGACAAGACCTTCGCGACCCGGGACCGCTCGCGCCTGGCCATGATCTGGTATCGTCTGGTCCAACTTGTCTCGGGCCTGATCTTGCTCATCTCCGGCGGGTTCCGGGCGACCGGCCGCGAGCACGTCCCACGCCTTGGCGGGGCGCTTTTGGTCTCAAATCACTTGAGCCATCTGGATGTGTTTGTGCTCGGGCTGCTTTTGCCTCGCCCATTAAATTACGTCGCCCGGTCGAGCCTGTTCGTCCCGGTGTTGGGACCGTTCATCCGCTCGGTTGGCGGCTTCCCCATCCAGCGCGAAGGGATGGGAGCGCAAGGCTTGAAGGAGACCTTGCGGCGGATCAAGAACGGTGGGATCGTCACCCTCTTCCCCGAAGGGACCCGCAGCCGTGACGGCGAACTGGCCGAGTTGAAGGCGGGCATCGCCGTGCTGGCAGCCCGCACTCGGGTGCCGGTCGTGCCCGCCGCCGTGGCTGGCACGTTCGAAGCCTGGCCGCGCAACCGACCCTTCCCGGGCCGCCATCCGGTTCGCGTCCATTACGGTCAGCCAATCGCGCCGGAAGAGCTCGCCGGACTCGACTCCGAGACCGTCACCGCCTTGATTCGCGACCGAATTCTCGACTGCCAGCGCATCGCGCGCCGCGCCCTGGCCCGCGACATGGGCACCGAAATCGTTGAGCCAACCTGGACTGGGCAGCCTTCGCCGGATTTTCGCTGAAACCCCCCGCCTTTGAGATTCGCCGCGCGTGGATTCCGTCCACCTTGGGCATCGACGGGCCACAGCGCCAGGGCGACACCTCCCTTGCCTTCACAATCATCAAAGGACGCCATCAGCCTCGGAATTCTGGGGTAGGCCGTTCCCTGGAAATGGATTAAAGTTCGCCCGCGCCGGGAACCCGGTCACCTTGGTCGCACGCATCTTGATCTTATTTTCAATAATGAACGCCGAGAATGGGAATGGTCCCGTGCTTGGCGGGTTCGAGGTATAGTCGCGGCAAAAGGAGTCTCGCCCATGCGACGCACACTGATGATTCGACGGAGGGCCGCGATTGTCTTGTCGGGCGGCTTAATCGCCTCGACCGGCTGCATCCACAATCACTACTACGGGACGGCCGCCATGCCTGTGTGCGAGGCCCCGTTCGCCACGCAAGTCGGCGCTGTGTGTGAAGTCCCCCAGGGGTCCGCCCTGGTGGCGGCCTCGCCTGGCCGGGTGACGACGATCGGCAGTCCGTCGCGGATCGTGGTCAACAGCGATTCGTTCGACTCCCAGCCGATCCAGCGTGGGGCCTCCCGGTTCGCTTGGAGGCGATCGGACGACCCCTTGACGACGGCCAGGATCGAGGGGGGTGTTGATGAAGACACCACAACCCGTTGACCTTTTGGCCCCTCGACGCGCGAACCGACCGCGCTCACGCCCAGTTTGCGAGGTATCCCCCCCAATGTCTCGCCCCCGCACGTTTCAAGACGCCCGTTGCCTGGTCACCGGCGCCTCCTCCGGCCTGGGCCGCGCCCTTGCCGAAGGTTTGGTTCGATCCGGGGCGCGCGTCATCCTGACCGGCCGTTCGGCCGAACGGCTCGATGCGGTCGCGCGCGGCTTGATTGACAACGGTGCGCGACCCGAGGCGCTCGATCGCGTCATTGCCGATCTGACAAAGGCCGACGATCGCCAACGCCTCTTCGACATCACCGCCGACCGCCTTGGGGCCCTGGATCTGGTCGTCAACAGCGCCGGGGTAGGTGCTTACGGTCGGTTCGAATCCCATGACGAGTCCGTGTTGCGCAAGATCTTCGAGATCAACCTCTTCGCCCTTGCCGAGGTCTGCCGGGCCGCGCTTCCTCTGCTGCGCCTTGGAACCCGTCCGGCGCTGGTCAATCTCGGCTCGATCGTCGCCCGCCGCGCCCTGCCGGGGCGGCCAGAGTATTCGGCCAGCAAGTTCGCTGTCGCCGGCCTGACCGAGTCGCTCCGCGCCGAGTGGGCGATTGACGGGATCTCGGTCTTGCTCGTCAACCCTGGCTTCACCGCCACGGCGTTCGAGTCAAATCTGGTCGTCGATACCGCGATCTACAAGACCAATTCCCATCGCGAGATGACGGCGGAGCAAGTCGCGCTGGCCACCTTGGAGGCCTTGCGCCAGGGCAGGCATGAACTGACTCTCTCGCCAGGCGGCCGACTGCTGCTGCTGGTCAATCGTCTCTTGCCTCGTGTCGTGGACTGGGGCCTTAGCCGTTGGACCCGCCGACTGTACGCAGACCCCCGCGCCCTCGCCCTTGCGGAGCAGCGAATCTGGCCCCCACAGTCCTCGACGTTTCGAGTGACGAACGAGCCTCGACCTCCCCATCGTCCGTCCCGTCGCCCAATTAGCCCTCCGCCCATTCCCGATCGGTCCCGGGTTCGTTAGAATAGCACGATCAGCCGGGCGATTAGCTCAGTCGGTAGAGCGCCTGCTTTACACGCAGGATGTCGGGGGTTCGAGTCCCTCATCGCCCATTTTTAAGTCGTTGAAATAAAAGACTTTAGGTGCTGACCAATCCTGTGACGATTTGGTCGTCTGATCGGTCGTTCCAAGACCAGGAACGAAGATAGACCCTCGCGGGCCTATCTCGATGGCGGGCTAACCGCCTCGGGAACAGCGGTCACTTACCAAGGTGCTTTTTCACGGCACCCACCGAAGTGCCGACCGCCGACACGGCGTCTTTCAAGGGAGTTATCATGTCATCAACAGCAGTATAGCCAAACGGATGGTTCTGGTTCCCGGGCACCAGTTCGCTGAGCGATTGCACACAGGCATGATATTGACCGGGTTATCGGGTAATAATCCCCATTATTGCCTTCACAAGTCGGATCGATTATAGTGAAACATCGCCGTATTATTCATTGTGCCATCAACATGTTTTAGAGATGACTAAGTAATGGATGCAAAAGAACATTTTCAACTCACGCTCCCCTCAACAAAGAATCATCCTGCGGGTTCGAGCGCTGTTTTCACAAACAAATCAATCGTAATCATAGGTGCTAATGGATCAGGGAAAACTAGGCTGGGCTCTTGGATCGAATTCACTTCACCACAGAACGAAAAAGTGTATCGCGTCGGTGCCCAAAGAACGTTGAAAATGGCCTCTTCGGTGTCAACATCATCGATTGAAATGGCGGAAGCGGACTTGTTATATGGATACGTTGACATGAATTCTGGTACACTAGGTAATCATAATCATAAATCAGGGTATCGATGGGGAAATGAACCAAACACATTCTTAATGAATGATTTTGAAAAATTACTCGTTTATCTTTTTTCTGAAGACTATGAAGTCAGTACCAAATATCGCCAAAAGTCGAAGCTAGGAAGGACATGGGAAAATCCACCCGATACCAAGCTGGATATCGTCAAGAGAATTTGGGAAGGAGTTCTTCCGCACCGTGAATTGATTTTTGGTGGCGGGAAGGTCGAGGTTTCTCCCAAAGGACAACCTGAAAATAAATATGCTGCTGGATCTATGAGTGATGGAGAACGAGTGGCATTTTACCTCATTGGACAATGCCTTTCTGCTCCGAAAGATGCAATAATTGTAATTGATGAACCGGAAGTACATCTGCACAGAATCATTCAGACAGCGTTATGGGACGCTATAGAAGCGGAACGCGAAGATTGCAAATTTGTTTACATGACTCACGATTTAGATTTTGCCGCCTCGAAGACCGACTCAAAGAAAGTTTGGCTCAGTAGTTTTGACGGGCAAAACTGGGAATGGCAGGAAATTCCTGATGATGCCGATATTCCCGAAGATGTTCTCCTGAGTGTTTTAGGAAGCCGCAAGCCGGTACTATTCATCGAAGGAGAAAAAGGAAGTTTGGACCAAATTCTTTTTTCGTTTTTATACAAAAAATTCACAATTGTACCTTGCGGCGGTTGTGACAGGGTCTTATCCTCCGCTGCCTCCTTCGGATCGATGAAGCATCTTCACAATTTGGAATGTAAGGGTATTATAGATCGCGATTATAGAAGTGACGAATCAGTGGAATATCTTCGTCATAAAGGTACTCTTGTACTTAACCTATCTGAAGTAGAGAATTTTTTGTTGGTCGAGGGTGTTATTAGAAATGTTGCTGCCTACTTGCAAAGGGAGTCGGAAGCCGATCAATTGATGGAGAAGGTCAAAAATATGGTTTTCTCCGAGATGGAGAAAGACCGAACAAAGTTAGTTTCATCGATCGCGTCGTTCAAAATTGAAGCATTACTTAAGCAATTCGACAACAAAGTGATCGGAAAGGAAGAAATCGTCAAATCTATAGAAAGAACGTCTGCTTTGATAAACGTTACCAATATATACGAGGCGGTTGACGCAGAAATAAGTGCAATTCTTGACACACGAAATTACGCA
>JBDTIR010000739.1:0-4607 GCA_039936275.1 Isosphaeraceae bacterium
GGAGCAACCGCCTGGTCTGGGACCACTTCGACGTGGTCAAACCGGGCGTCTTGTATCGCAGCGGGCAGTTGACCGGCGATCAACTCGCGGCGGCCGTGCGGTTGTACGGCCTGAAAACGGTGGTCAATTTCCAGATCCCCGGACCCGGGATCGAGAAAGAGCGGTCCTTGGCCAAGAGACTGGGGATCGACTTCCTCAATCTGCCGATGCCTGGCGACGGTTTCGGCCAGGAGGCTCAGTTTCGCGAGGTCTTGGCCGCCTGCGACGATCCCCAGCGCCGGCCGGTCCTGGTCCATTGCGCCCGGGGGACCTGCCGCACAGGGGCGGCGTCGGCCCTGTATCGGTTTGAGCGTGATGGCTGGACGGTGGAGGACGTCTCCGCGGAGATGAAGCGGCAGACGTATCGTCAAGGTTGGCTGCCTGGCTACGTGTACGGGATGGTCAAGGATCGCCCCGACGCCGACCTTTATCAGCCGACGATGAGACGCGATCGGAACCTCAAAGGTTGGGAAGGCTATTGATGTCCCATGACCTGGTCTCGGTACGTGCCTCGCTCCGCAGGCTGCGGATTGACGTCAATGACGCCAAGGAACCTGTGAGCCGGAGCAGGGAAATCGCCCTGGTGGTGGCTTTGGCCGGGTTCTTCGTCTTCTTCGGGGGCGGGAACCTGGACCTTGGCCCGATCGAGGCGCGGCAAGGTCTGGCCGCCGGAGAGCGGTTCGGCCCCTTGGGCCTGGTCTGCGGCGGCTGGGAGCCGGGGCTCTGGCCGGCTCGGGTCTTGCCGAGCCAGGTCTGGGCCTGGTGCGAGGGGGAAGTGACTGCGGCCTCGGTGCGCTGGCCGGACGCGATCGCGGCGGGGTTGCTGGGCCTGCTTCTGGCTCGCCGCCTGGCGTTGGTTCTGGGAGCGCGCGCAGGGGTAATGGCCGGGCTCTGCCTGTTTGGCGGCCTGGCCTGGATTGACCGTTCGGCGGGGGCCCGGGTTGACTTGATCTCGGCCTTGGCGGTCGTTGGGGCGCTGGACCGGATCTTGAGCAAGGGGTCGGATCGGGTCGCGGGGCTCTGGGCGGCGTTCGCGGTGCTCGCGGGGGGTTGGCCCCCTTTGGCAATGATCTTGCTGCCGATTGTGATCCTCGGTCGGCCGGGACGGACGCTCTCGCGAGGCTTGCTGGTTCCGCCCTTGCTGGCCTTGGCGGCCTGGTCGGTCTGGGCCTTGTCGGCGGCCTCGACCCAGGCGTGGGCGGCGGCCTTGGCCTGGCCGTTGACGCAGGGGCCGGCGTGGAGTTTGCCGCTCTGGGTGGTCGGGTTCAGCCTTCCTTGGGGACCGTTCGCGGTGCTCGCGGCCTGGCGGTCGGTGCGCGATCGAGGCACTCCCGAGGTTCCGCCCTTGATCCTTGGCTGGTTGCAGATCACCGGCGTGGCCGTTCTGGCGGGAACCCTGGTTCCCGGGCTGGCGGGGCCCGGGCGGATCACCGCGTTGGTGGGCCTGGCGTTGACGGCGGCGGCCGGTCTGGACGCCGCCTGGTGCGGATTGGCCGAAACGGGAGCGCGGCGGACCTTCGTCGCGGTCAGCGTGACGGTCGTCTTGCTCTGGACGGCCTTGGTAGCCTCTTTGGGATCGTATCTGGCCGTAGCCGTGTCCTACTATCGCCCGTTAGCAACGGTGCTTGTGATCGCCGGGGTCTTGACGGCGATCGCGGCGATAGTCGCGGTTCGGGGTCGTCGGCAGCGCTGGCTGATTGGCGCGTTGGTGATGGTGTCGGTCTGTTTGAAGCTGGCGCACTGGGGTTATTACGTTCCCGAGTGGAATTACCGGCGCAGTCAAGGCCCCTGGGGCCGGGCCGTCGGCCAGTGGGTGCCAACAAACTGGCCCTTGCACACCCTACACGCCTGGCCGACCGACCTGGCCTTTTATACCGGCAGGCCGGTTCGGGCACTCGATCTACCTGATCTCCGCCTGCTTCAGGCCACGCCGCCAGAGCGGCCGATGTTCTTCCTGCTCCAGCCCGAGGAATATGGCTTCTGGTCTGAGCGGCTGGAGTTGATCAAGCTGCGCGAAATGCTCGACGAGCGCGGCGAGCCCAGGATCGTGGCCCGAACCCCTGGCGAACTGAACCGGAGACGCCGACCGATCCGGACCGATTAAACGGTGAACAACACCTCACAACCATCGAGATCGGGTCCCGACCTGGAAATGTCCAGATCGGGACCCGTGATCGTAGTTGATTTTTTTGTGATGTTCAAGACGTGGTCTTTGTCGTTCTGGCTTCCTTCTCGTCGATTCCACTGACACCGAATCGGCGGGCGAGTTCGGCTTCCACGTCAGTCCAGGGGACGTCCTGGAGGCCGAGCAGGACGAGGGTATGGAACAGAAGATCGGCGACCTCGTGGACGAGGTGGGCGCGGCCTTCAGGGCCGGGCTCGGTTGCGGCAGAGACGACCTCACCGGCTTCTTCGGTGATCTTGGCTCCGATTGCAGGGACGCCGCCCTGCAAGAGCGTGGCGACATACGATCGCCGCGCGGGCGGTTGCGTTTTGCGTTCGGCGATCACGGCCATCAGGGCCTGAAGGATGGATGGTTCCGGCATGGGGATCTGGTCGCCCTTTTGTTTGACAAATGTCCGTTCCAAATGGGAACGGGGCGCGCGTTCCACGAGCCTGGATGCGTCGAAAAGGGCGGGCGGGGCCTCAAGGATTGAGGTCCAACCTACCTGGGGATCGATCGCCGAGGTCTCGTGGTTCGAGCGTCTCTTTTGAGTAGTTTACAGTCCGCTGAGGTCGGCTGCGACGATCCGGGCTCCGTCTTTGAGGCCAAGACGCTCGACCACCTCGCTGCTGGCCGGCAAGGTCAGGTCCTTGTGCGGCGGAATGCAGAGGCCGGCCATGAGCGACAATTCCGATTTGGGCGTGTCCTTGGCGCCACCCAGGATGAGCCCGTTGAGGACCAAGGGGGAATCGTTGACGATGCGGACCTTATAGCAGGTCTTGCCCCCCTTGGTCTTGGTCTTTGAGAGCAACTGGGCGGTCGTCAGTTGGCCAATGATCGCGCCGGCCAGGGCGTCGGCAAGCTCGGGGGCCTTGAGGGCGTTCCCCTCGGTTCCGTCAAGCTTCAAGGGGAACTTGATCGACGAGTCCCAGGCACTCGCGGTCGCATTGGAAGGAGACAACTGCACGAGCATGCCGTGGTCCTCAAACCGGAGGCGAACCGCCAGGGAAGGACCGTCGGGCCCGGCTGGGATTCCTTCGGAGGTCGTCAGTCCGAGCATGGACCGACCCTTGAGCGCCTCACGGAACCGGGTCGTGAATTCGTCCTTGTCGGCACTGCGGGAGGTAAGTTCCCAGTGCAGGGTCGCGGTCTCGGCGACGGGGGGGAGTTTGCCGTCGGCGGTTCGAAGTTCTTCAACAAAGGTCTTGGCCAGGGCGAGTTCCTGAGCATTGGCCCAGCGCTTCGAGAACTGGGCGATGGTCTCCCAGGCGAAGCCGTCGGCGACGTTCCACATGACCAGTTGCGCCACGGTTGGCGGAGCTTTTTCCTCGGCAAGCCGTTTCAGGGCCGCCTGGGCCCAAGCGTCATTATTTAACTGGGCATACGCGCCAAGCCGGAGTTTTTCCCCCTTGGCTGGCAGTAGCACGCGTCCATCAGGCAGAGGGCCACGCAAACTGACAAGTTGGGTCGGTAATTTGCGCGTTTGATTCGGCTTCAAGGTTGCTTCGGGTAAGCCAGTCGGTGGAACCGAACGGAAACCCATACCGCCCATTCCGCCGCCCATACCACCGCCCATTCCGCCGCCCATTCCGCCGCCCATTCCACCACCCATTCCACCGCCCATCATGCCGCCCATGCTGGAATAGAGTGACATATAGTTCCAGCTATCGGGTTCGACCAAAGTCATGATCAGCTTACCGAGCATCATCATGCCCATCATCGCGGGCATGGTTCCTCCACCACCACCGCGGCCGCCACGGCCGCCGCCCATGCCGCCACGGCCGCCGCCCATTCCGCCGCCCATTCCGCCGCCCATGCCTCCCATTCCGCCGCCCATGCCACCTCCGCCCATGCCACCCATCATTCCGCCGCCCATGCCGCCTCCGCCCATGCCACCCATTCCGCCACCCATGCCGCCGAACTGACCGGTTGCGGAGGTCGCGACCAGGCCGGGGGGCAGGACCACGCGGAGCGACTTGCGGGAGCGATTGGTGACTTCCAGGGTCATCCGGCCGTCGCCGGTCCCTTCGGCGTTAATGACCAGGGCGCCGGCGCGGAGGCCGTCGAGCAGATTGACCGTGGGAACTTGGTTCTTTGTCTTCGTTGCTTCGCTCGTTGCTTCGTTCTTTGCTTCGTCGGTGTGAGTGTCGGATTCGTCGGGGTTGGATTGTCGCCGGGGCGTGCGGGTCCGGCGTACCGGAATCACATGACCGGCCTTGCGGCTCGTTTGCGGGGCGCCGGCGAGGGTTGGCGTGGCCAGAAGGGCGCACAAACCGCTCGCGACCAGGACGGGCAACAGGGATTGCCGATTGCCTGCAGGTGTCATCGGTGGCCTTTCAGCAAAACGGGGGAATGGATGTCCATAAAGGAATGAGGCGACCCACAGTCGGGACGTCCAGGGAAA
>JBDTIR010000740.1:0-6075 GCA_039936275.1 Isosphaeraceae bacterium
GCATTGATGGCCGTGCGTCGATGGTTGTGGCGGGAGTGGATTTTCCCACAGATCGGATTGACGTCGGTCGTCGAAAAACTCCCGGAGCCTGTGCAAGACCTCCTGCTCTACGGCCTTGCACCAGCAGCGTAAGTCAGGAGAGAATCTGCATCAGTCGAGTTCAGGAAGAGTTTGATTAGTTTTTCGTAAATCGCTTGCTTGCTCATGTGATGAGTTTGTCACGATGCATCGTGACACGCAAGCAATATCTTATAGGTTAAGTGAGAAAATTTTTATAGGATGTTTCCGCTTTATGCAGTGAGTAAAGCGGAAACAAAATAGCCCCAGCAAGAACCGGGGCTATTGCACCTGCTCGAATCCCAAATCGTTACTCAGCCGAACACCGAGTCCAGCGCTGTCTGCTGGGTGCTCGGATACAGGTGGGCGTAGCGTGCGGCCATCTCAGGCGTCATGTGGCCGAACCCCGCCTGCAAGATCCGCTGATCGATTCCCTTGCTGGCGCACGCGCTCACGAAGCTGTGACGCCAGACGTGCCACCCCCGGATGACCGACCATTTCGAGCCGCCGAGGACGCGCTTCAAGTGGTCGTGCGTCTCGTCCTCGGTCAGCTCGCCGGCTTCGACGATCCCGCGATCTCCCACGGCCGCCTTCCGCCCGGCTAGCGTCCCTGATCGATTGCCGCTGCTCTGGTGGCCGGTGGTGGCGCTGCGTTTCTTGCTGCGTTCCACCGTGTCCGATTGGCGGAAGAGCAGATGCCCGCCCGGGTGAGTTTCGAGATAGGCGGCCAGGATGGTCGCCAGCTTACCCGAGAGCGGCACCCGCCGCGTCGAATTCTTGCCCCGCACCCGCTTCTTCTCGCGGATGGTGACGACCTTGGCGCAGATCCAGTCGTGCCTCGCGTGGTCGCGGACGTGCTCCAGCGCCTCTTCCATTCCCGCCGATTGGAGGTAGAGCGAGTGCCAGAGTTCGAGGATCTGGTGCTTGGTCAGCCCGCCCGAGGCGACCTGCCGTTCGATCTTGGCGCGAGTCTGGAACGGCGGCTTCTCCGTCAGCTTGGGGTAACGCAGGCCGTCGTTCGGGAACCGCCCGACGACCAGCCCCATCTTCGCCCCCCAGTTCCAAGCCGTGCGCAGGGAGATGATCTCTTTGCGGATGGTGGCGGCCGAGAGGCGCTTGCCGCCCATGCCCTTCGCCTTGGCGCGTGCGTCCACGTAGCCCTGGAGGTCGGCCAGCTTCAGCTCGGCGACGGGGAAGGCGACCCCCATGGCACCGACCAGGTGCCGGAAGTGCAGCTCGATGCCCTCGATGGTGCGGGGCTCGAGCGAATCCCGGTGTGTGCCGAGGTTGCGGTCGCGGAAGGCGACCAGCGTCAGGACTTGCTTGTCGGGGATCGCCACCGTCCCGACCGGCGGCTTGCCGTGGTGGAAGAACTAGCACTGCCAGCGACCGTCACGCTCTTGCAGCGATGCCATGTGGCCTCCCAAGGCCACGCCCCTGCCGCCCCAATCGGTGCAGCGAAATCGCAGCGGTCAGACCAAATCCCACCGCTGCGATTTGCCGTAAGTCCATAGTACCGAAGGTGGGACTCGAACCCACACGGGTGTTACCCCACCGGATTTTGAGTCCGGCGCGTCTGCCATTCCGCCACTTCGGCTCTGTTGGTCTTGATCAGAGAATGGATCTCAACTCGAGATCCGGCAACGGCTGCCCAATCAAAGGAGGAAAAGCAGCGGAGAGGGCGGGATTCGAACCCGCGGTGGCTGTGACACCACACGGCATTTCCAGTGCCGCACCTTCGGCCGCTCGGTCACCTCTCCGTTGTTCTTCCGCTTCAACACAATAATTACGGTCTGCGTTTTTGTAAAGCCCTCTTGGAAAGGACGTTGTAAAGAAATCCGTACAGGATGAGTGGGACTGGCGCATTGGAGCTGTTAAGGGGCAGTTTCTGGTTGACAGTCTTCAGCGCCGAAAGTTCGGCGCTGGATCGCCACAACTCCTTGCTATCAATGAGTCTCAGTGCGCTGAAGCCTTGGGTGTCGAAGCGCCGAAACTGTCAATCCGCTCAACTCCCTAATGCGACAGTCCCCGTGAATGAGATAGCAAAAACTGCGAGTCACTGCCAGACACCACTTGATTTCTGGGCGTTGCGCCGATTGGCCAGGCGTCGGGCGTCGCTGCAAGAGATGGGTGATGCTCCTTTGGTTGGTGGTTGAGCCAAAAATGAGGGCCTCGAAGACCGTCCCGCAGTTGGCGGGGTTGGTGGTTTTTAGGACGTCAACATATCACCAGCGCCAAGGGGTGATCGGTCTGATATGGTTGGACCTGTCAAGTCTCGGCTGTGATTTCTTTTTGACAGCATCTTCTCCTCAAGGCGCTCCCTTGTGACCGGTGTGGCTACGGAGCATCGACCACGACAACTCCAAGAGAGTCGCCGCTCGGCTCGCGGCATGCACCGGCACGGAGTGTCACTTGCGGGATTTCATCGTTCGGTCGTGCTCCTCCTGTCGGCGGCCCGGGGGACAGTCCAAGGCGAGATCGTTACGACGGTTGATCATTCTGATATGCGCGTGTTGGGTAACGCATGACTCGATCCGTCAGGGGCGGCCTCTCTCTACAGGCGGGCGTCGACGCCGAAGCACCGGCCCAAGGGTGGGACGAGGATTCCCCCTACCGTACACTCGCCAGGAACTGCCCCCCGGGACGCCGATCGTTCCAGGGTCGCGCCAGCCGGAATCGCCCGACTCGCCAC
The DNA here is from genome assembly GCA_039936275.1 of Isosphaeraceae bacterium. Classification (GTDB taxonomy): domain Bacteria; phylum Planctomycetota; class Planctomycetia; order Isosphaerales; family Isosphaeraceae; genus JBDTIR01. The sequence goes on from JBDTIR010000740.1 coordinate 2,750, forward strand.
CTCATTCGATCAATCAGGCCACAAGCACATCCTCACGCGAAATCGCCCAGAGAAAGCCGACCAGTTCCCGCGCCACCGCCACCACCGCCTGGCACGGCGGCTTGTTCCGACCCAAAAGACGCATCAGACGCTCGTGCAACCGTTTCTGAGCCTTCCAGGCGATCGCCCGCACCCCGGGCGAGACCAGGTCGTTGCGTAGACGGATCGCCTTGCTCATCCGCGGTTGGCGGCGATCGTGCCAGGCCGCCTCGACCACGATCCGACGCACGTGCGTGTTGCCCGTGCGGGTGATCCGCCCCTGCCGGCGACTGCCGCCGCTGGAGTGTTCCGAGGGGACCACGCCCACGAACGCCATCAGATCGCCCGCCGTGGCGAACCGGCGGAAATCACCGATCTCGGCCACCAAGGTCACGGCGCTGATTATGTCGATACCTCGCAATGCCTGAAACGCGTTCACGAGTGGCCTCTGTTCCCAGGATTCGCAGGCCGTGGCCATCAGGGCCGTCAGCCGGGCGACTCGGGCACCAGCCAGTTCCACCGTCTCGCGGTAGTCCGCCAGGACCTGTTGTTGCGCCGGCTGCGCGAAGACCTGCTGCGCGATCCACGCCATGTGGGCCGGGTTCCAGGACGTCTTCGTCGGCGAGATCCTGCCGTGACGGAGCAGAAATTTAGACAAATGATGACGTGCCATGCGTTCGGCGATCTTTGCATCGTCGCGGGTCCGTTCCAGATCGCGAATGGCCTCGGTCCTCTGGTCGGGGACGTCGATGAAGGTGAGGTCTCCGGAACGCAGATAATGGGCCAGTTTGGCGGCGTCGCGTCGATCGGTCTTGATCCGACACCCCGACTGAACCGGAACCAGCGACGGGGCGACGACATGGCAGAGATAGCCGGCGTTGTTGAGTTGCCGATGGAGCCCGTAGCCGGTCGGGCCAGCCTCGTAACAACAGACAATCGACTCGGGCGGTCCGAGACGTCGGAGGGTTTTCAGGAGTGTGGCAAGATCATGGGGAATAGTCGCCAGGATCGTGGCCGGCAGCGCGCCGTCGGCAACGGCCAAGGCGATCGTCTCCTTGTGGACGTCCAGTCCGACCGACCGGATTGTGTTAGGATCATTCACGGACCAGTCCTCCCGGTATTGGCTCTGCACCGGACACAACGAGCGTTCAGTGTAACCCACGTTGGCGTGAGTGGCTGGTCCAACCATTGTGTCTACAAAAAACCTGGATAGCCTCTCAGTGGAGAAAAGGGGAAGGGCCGGGTCGCCCCGGGAGATTGCTCACCCCGAGCGATTCAACCCATTGCTGGTTCGGCAATCTCCAATCTCACGTCAACGGCCTGCGGCGTTACGTTGCCGTCGCCTGGGGTCGCCCTGGAGTTTGGTGAGATAGGCTTTCGCGAGGTCGGAGCGGCGCACGAGGCCGAGGACCCGATTCTTGGCGGAGCGGTCGACGACGGGGAGGACGAGCAGGTCGTTCTCGGCGAAGAGGTACATGCCGACGTCGAGCGGGTCGTCCTCGTGAAGCGGGCGGACGTCGGAACGGATCAGGTCGGCGGCGACCAGCAAGGTACTGGAACTGACGGATTTGACGGTCAGGTGAAGCTCATCCAGGCCGACGATGCCCAGAAGGGAATTGTCCTCGCCGACGACGGGCATGACGGAATACGGCGATCGATCGAACTGCGCGGCGACGACGGAAAGCGGGTCGTGAAGTCGAAGCGTCAGAACGGACGACTTTTTGTCTAAAAACTGCCCAACGCTCAGACCGACGAGAATGTCTCGGACGAAGTCGCCCCGGTGCGCGGGAGAGAGGGAACGGCTGAGGACCTGCGCCTTGTACAGCGGTTTCTCATCGGAGAGCACGAACGACAGGGTGCAGACCCAAAGCGCGGGCAAGAGCAAGCGGTAATCGCCGGTCATCTCGCTGACGATCACAATCGTCGAGAACGGGGTCTTCGCCGCCGCCGCGAAGAAGCCGACCATGCCGAGGATCACGAACGATGCCGGATGCGGCACCGCCGCCGGCCAGATCCCGTGCAAGAACACTCCAAGCCCGGCCCCTCCGCAACCGCCGATGACCATCGACGGCCCGAAGACGCCGCCAGAGCCGCCGCTGCCGATCGTCAGGCTGGTCGTCACGATCTTGCCGAAGGCGATCGCCAGCAACACGCCCGCCGAGAGCATGGCTTCGTCGGACAACCCTTCTTGCAAGACCCCGTAGCCAAACGAGAAGACCGAAAGCGTGGCTTTCTGCCTTCCCAGGGCGAAGTACATCGCCACGCCGACCGACGCCGCCATCCCCGCGCCGAGCGCCGGCCGCAGGGCCTTGGAGATCGGTACACGCTGGAACAGGTGATGCACGCCGTAGAATGTTCTCACATAAATCATTGCCAGGATGGCGATCCAGATCGCGAGGATCGTATACGGCAACAATTCCCAGGCGCTGGTGAAGACCAGGAACGTCGGCGTGTCGAACAGGGGATGCCAGGGCAGCGTCGTCCCTCCGAGCAAGAACGCGACGACGCCGAAGGTGCAGTACGCGACGACACTGGCCAGGCCGGTCGGCAGGATGACTTCCGACTCGAACTCCGGCGAACAGTACATGATTTCCGCGGCGAACAGGGTTCCGGCCAACGGTGCGCGGAAGATCGCCGAGATTCCGGCCCCCATGCCCGCCGCCAGCAAGACTCTTCGCTCCGCCGGCTTGAACCCGAGCCATGCGCCCAGCACCGACCCGAACCCGGCCCCGATCTGGGCGATCGGCCCCTCGCGGCCTCCCGACCCCCCGGTGCCGAGCGTCAAGGCGCTGGCGATCAACTTGACCAGTGGGACGCGTGGACGAATGTAACCGTCGTGTTCATGATACGCCGCGATCGCCGCGTCCGTACCGTGCCCTTCCGCCTCCGGCGCAAAGTAATAAACGATCAGGCCGCTGAGCAGTCCTCCCCCTGTCGCCACGAGAATGAGCAACCAGGGATTGAAGGGGGCGTTGAAGGTCGGAAATCCCGGAAACGTCACCTCATGCGCCGGGTTGACCGGGTGATACCCGGCGATCCCCTCCATCGTCAACTCCACCACGAATTGCCCGGCCGCCGAGAACGCGATTCCCCCCAACCCCGCCACTACCCCGACGAGCATGCTCGCCGCCAGTACCCGGCCCTGCGAGCGCAGGCGGGTCTTGCCAATCGTCAGAAACTCCGGAAACCACCGCGACGGATGGAAGAGCCGAAGTTGCCCGTTGGATTCCTGTTCATTCATTCAAGCCAAATCCCCATTTGCCCGCCGGAGTCCCCAGCGCAGCCGTTCGTTGTTCATCCCGCCGGCC
>JBDTIR010000741.1:0-3780 GCA_039936275.1 Isosphaeraceae bacterium
GGTCTTGAGTGAGGGGCCTCAAATCCGCTCCCGGGTGGGGGGTCTCGGCCAGCACCAGGAGGCCGTCGCAGGTCTCCATGTGGGATCGCAATTGAGAGGCGAGTTGATCCGAGGTCAAGATGAGTTCGCCCGAATAATCGATCAACTCGACGCGGATCGTCCCTTGCTCCGGCGCGGTGAAGTCGTACAGAAGACGCATCGGCTCGCGCGTGGGGTTTGCCGGCGGAATATCGCCATAGGCGAGGCGTGTCCGCTGCTGATCGAGCCATCGCCATCCCAGGTGGTAGGGATCTTTGGATGTCCAGTCGGCTGAATTTCCGGCAGGGAGCGGGTGTTCCGGAGTCTCCTCGATCCAGGAACACGTTAATCGTCCTGGATGAGTGTGGCGCGGCATCGCCAGGGCGGCCAGGATGCAGGTCTTCCCGGAGGCTTTGACGCCGTAGAGCGCCAGACGGTAGACCCGGTGAGGCGGTCGGTTTGGTTTCGTGTTCATGGCTGGCAGCGCCTTTTGATTAGCGGTCAACGAACTCACCGTCGCTCACAAACGGGGGTGCGGGCTTCGCTTTGGGCTCTTCGTGGAGCCATCGGAATGGTTTCAACACGTAATGGCGTACTCTCCGGAATCCGAACGTGAGGCCGAGCATGAGGACGACGGTGCCGGTGATCGCGTAGATGCGGCGACGTCCCGTCAGATAGGTCTCATTCAGGGCGGTGGACACCTCCTCGGCGGCCTTACCCGAGCCCCGACCCACGCCCCTGATCGCCGAAGCAGCCGCCGTGCCGACCAGTTCCGTCAGGTGCTGAAACCCGGACTCGGTCAGGTGGCCGGCGGCGTCCTGGAATGTCTCCGGGTTTGCCAGATAGGCGGCCAATGCGCCCGAGGCGGCCCAGAGTTTCCAGTGGGGTTGGACGTAGGTTTTCCAGAAGCCCCAGGAGGAATTTCCGCCCCGGCTCATGACCCGGCCGAAATCCGCCAGGGCGACGGGACGTCCGACGCCGCGAACCACCACGCCGCCGCCCTGGATCGCCTCGCCGAGCTTCGCCGCGGCGCGCGCGGCGTCAGGACCAAGCGCGCCGACGGCCGCCACGGTCTCCGTGCCGCCGTCCTGAAGAAGCCGGGTTCGCGCCGCCAGATCAGGCACGGAGGCGCGCAGGTGTTCTCCCCCCCGGACAACGACGAGCGCGGCTTCGCGCGACCCTTCGTCGAGCAACTCGATCTGACGACGGAGCGACGGGTCGAGTTGATTGGTCGACTTCCGGAGCAGCATCAAAACCTGCTCAGACCTCGACGCCGATTTGCCTGCGTTTTCCAGCGCCCGGCCCGATCCTCGGATCTCGGATTCGAGCGCTTCGCGGGCACTTCGGGATTTGCCAATGTCTTCGACAATCTCGTCAAGCCGCCGCAGAGGAACGTCGTCAGAAACCCGAGCAGCCTTTCGGATCAGGTTGCCGAACAGGGCGCTCCGCTGGGCGACGGCGGTGCTCGTCTGGGTAACGACGATCATCACAACGCTCATGACCAGAACGGCGCGACCGCCTCTGACGCTTCGAACACTCATGGGCTGACTCCTGATCCCAGGCCGGACTCGACGGGGAGATTCGAGGCGTTCAGAAGCCACCAGGCCGAGATCTGTTTCCGCCACTCGACAAGCTTTGCGTTCGCGTCCAGGACCTTACCGGCCCCGGCCCGGAGCAATTCTTGCCCGGGCTCGCTATCCACGACCGTCCCGAGCGCGAGGTCCTTTCCCGTCCGCTCTATGAAGGCGACCGCGCGGCTTCCGACAACGGCGCCCGCGAGGTTCGACATCCGGATGTAAACCTTCGCATCCCCTCGCATGAAGAGTCTGGCTTCCATCCCGGTCCAACGTTTCCACGAACTCCGGCCGACGCCGCTGTAGCGGAACAAGAACTGCATTGGCTTCGTGATCTCGAACGTAGTGGCCCGCCCCAGGGCGTTCTTCACGGCTCCTTGCATCTCGCGCAGCGTGCCCGTGATGATCCAGTCCGAGAGTCCACGCTCGCCAAGTTTTTCGGCGGCTTCCTTGCTCAACTGCTTCTTCGCGAGTTCGAGGCCGGTATTCCGAAGCTTCGTGACGACGGCTTTGTTCGCCCCTTGCTCAACGACCTGCTCCGTCACCTTGCGACCGCCCTTGGTAACGACGTCGCGCGCCACCTTGCCGCTTCCGCCTGATGCGATGTCGATGACAAGGAAGGCGGGGTCGCAGATCGCCTGGAACCATTCCATCGCCGACGGATCGCGTCCCTGGGCGAGCTTCCTCGGTACCTCGTAGACCGTGTAATAGAAGGGGACCCAGGTGATGAGGCCCGACGGAGGGGGTCCTACCTCTTCGGTCAACGCGGCATCGTTAAGGCGGTCATACTGCGAGAGGAGCGACGGGAAATCCGATCCCGCCTGGAAGAGGTGCGAGAGCGCCGCCCGGCGAGCATCGCCGGTGATTGGGCGGGAAAGAAGGCGTCGGAATAGCGGCTCGTCCCGATAGCGGAGTAATGCCTCGATCGTGTGCTCGTCACCATTGAGCAACACGTCACGGATCTGAGGCTGCATGCTTTTAGGATAGGGCGAGTTCCCGGTTTGTGGGTCGCCGTAGAGCAGGTCGATCCCCAGCATTCCAGACGTCTGGAGAAGGCGGCTTCCGTTTGGCTGGGCCAGAAGGTCCCAAACCTTCGGCTCACCGACGTAGTACTCGAACATCCCTTCGCCCGATCCGGCGGCCCGCACAAGAGCAGGCCAGAGGTCCTGACGAAAGCGCCGAAGGAAATCGGGATTGGTCCGGAGACGTTCGAGGACCTCCGGCCCTTGCCGCATCACGAGGCTGCCGAATGAGGCGAGTTCCTCGTCGGAACCTTCCAACCGGGTTTGCAAGGCTTCGCGGAGCCAGGCCCCGTATTCCTGCGCCGCGTCGTCGCCGGTCTCGAAGACGAACAGCAATTCAGCACCAAGCAAACCGTGGCGTTTCAAGGCGCAGGCCAGGTCGTGATTCTCCCTCAGACCGATCGCCAGAGCCCGCGCATCGTCAGGGTCCGGTTGCTGGACATAACAGCCGACGAGCAGTTCGTAGTCTTCTTCCAAACCGTCCAGTGAGGCAACGATCAGACCCGGCTCGTCCTGGGCGGCCAGGAGGCCCGAAGTCTCCGGGTGGGCCGCCAGAAACCGCATCAGTTGGGGATGCTTCCCCAATCCCTTGAGCAGATTCCACTGAAGGGTAAATCCTGCCGGGTTTTCTTCCCGCTGAATGACGAACCATTCACGGTTCAACTCGACCACGGCCCGCGCCGCATCCTCCGTCCAGTTTGCCGAGACTAAATCCGCGGCGGTCGGGTCGTCGTGGCTCGGGACGGGCGGAATCGCTACTTCGGTCGTTGGCGCTACTTCTTCCCTTGGCTCTGGCGGCGTGCGACGCAAGGCAGTGATCAGGAGGATCAGGCAGCCCAGAAGAAAAACCACGATCGCCGTGAGAGTGAACGATCGAACGATTCTCGCCATCACCAGGCACCTTATATTGCAGGATGTCTCATCAAGAGCCATCAAGGCCATACAGACGACCAGTTTATCGAGAGTGCAAGCAGTTAGTCAAGCAATAAAGTGGTCCATCCGCGCACGCTAATTGGATACCACCATCAACTATTGATAAACACTGAGGGCCTTCGTTCACGCCTGAGTGGCAAAGGTGTCGGCCGGAACGGGATAATTCTGGGCGAAGGCGCGGACTTCGCCGCGAATCCGATCGGCCGTCTGGGTGTCGTCGGGCTGGGCAAGGG
>JBDTIR010000742.1:0-6657 GCA_039936275.1 Isosphaeraceae bacterium
CTTTAATGTCCGGACGGCGTGGTACACATACTCTTTGGCCGTCGGGTCGCGCTTCCGTGGGAAGGCGGACAAAACATTGCATTTTTGATCAGGATCGACTTCTGAGTATTAAGCGATCGGGGTAAGGGGGAACCGTTTCGGTTTTCGCTGCAACCAAAGGTCTGGACTCACGAAGATTTAGCCGATGTGGAGGGCCCGGATTTGCCGAACGTAAGAGGGAAGACTTGTTCCCGGACCCGACCGCTTGGATTCGCGATTGCGTGCCGCCATCCATCCGCCACTCACAAGACGGCGACCCACGTTGGCAGCGGGAATGTGTTATTTTTGAAAATAGATCGAGAACTCGGAGCGTCTAAACCATTCAAGATCCGTCACGCCGAGAAGCGGCCGACGAGGGATCTCCGGGTTTTCAACAACGCCCGACGCGAATTTGATCGCGTTGGGTTTGGCTCCGTCCAGAAAGGCTCAAACGCGATGCTGAGACGACCTTCTCGCCCCGTCCGGGCCCTGTGGGCTGCGGGCCTCTTGAGCATGTCCGTTGTCGTCTGCCAGGCGTCGGCCGGCGAGCCAGGCCCTGCCCCTGGCGGCGACCTGGCCGCCGAGACCGTACCGATTCTTCACGCGCAGAAGTCCGGCGACCTGGCCGTGACCGTGCGCGGTCAAGGGGAAGACCGGGTCAAGTTCTCGATCCACAACACCACCGCCAGACGCCTGAACGTGATCTTGCCACCCGGTCTGGTCGCCTCAAGCGCGGCGAGCCAGGGGATGTTCCAGAGCATGGGCTTGGGAACTCCGACCACCTCAACCGCCGGCTTTGGTCGGTTCCGGCCGACCTCGACCGAACCGGGTTTTCGCTCGATCCCGGCTGTCCCGCCGCTCCAGGACGGCGGATTCGTCGTCCCTCCTGGCCAGACAGTCGAGATGTCGGTGCCGTCGGTTTGCCTGAACTACGGCATTGCTACGCCGAGCCCTCGCGACCAGTTCACGTTGATGGACGTGAACGACTATTCTCCTGACCCTCGGGTGCGCAAGGCCTTGCGCAGCCTGGCGACGTTGGGCACGAGTCATCGCGTGGCGCAGGCGGTGATGTGGAACGTGTGCAACGGCTTGCCCTTCCCCTTGATGGCGAGGCAGCAGGCCAAGCGGTTCAATCTGGCGGAGTTGACCCTGGCGGCGCGGTTCGTTGGGGCCCTGGACGCGTCAAGCTCGTCTGATCTGGTTGATCCGTCGGCTTTGATCCAAAACCGCGTTCTGGTCCGGGTCCAGGGGGAAGGCCCGCTCTATCAGGATGCCAAGCGGCTGTCCTCAGAGCTGGAAGGGCAGCGCATTCTCGGCCTGCCGGTTCAGGTCGTGACCGATTTGCCGACGTCCCCTGATCAATTTTCGATACTCCACCTGAACATCGACCTGACGGCTAGCTCCGGCGATCAGACGCAAGGAAGGGTTACGGTCCGTCACCTGCCGCTGGGCTCGGCCTGGACGACGCTCGGCCAGGGGGCGCTGGAAGCGTCTGCTAACTCTGCGGACCTCTCGGCCATTGTCCTGGCCGACTCGGTGGATCGTGCGGTGGCATCGGCCCTGGTGAACACCAAAGTCGTCCGCCACTCGACCGGCGCGACCACGATCCGGATCGTCAATCGCTTGCCATTCACCCTGGCCCACGTGGTCGTCAAGGCCGGCCGGAGCGACGATGCGGGTAGGGTCAACCTGAACGCCCTGGGCGTCGGCCCTGGCCGATCCGGCCTGGCGACCATCCAGGCGGCCACGGGCACCGTCGAGCGCGTCGAACTGAACGGGCTCTGATCTCCCCGTCGATCCAGCGAGATTACTGCGGAAACCCGGGAGAGCATAGAGAGAGGCGGTTGGGATTTACAAATTTCCCGACCTTCTCTCTCGCTTGTTCTCCAGGTTCCTCCCGACGAGCGTCCTTTCTGAAACCCTTCAGTCAGATAGAGGTTACGCGATTGACTATGATTTTCTTCGGGTAGAGCGTGTGAAACACGACCTCCCTTGGGAATCCGCATTCTTTAGAAGCTGGAATCTGCCATCTGGAATCTGGAATCTGCCATCTGGAATCTTCGGGCCCTACCAAATTCGTTCGGTCACGGCTAAACTATGACCAAGCGGCGCGTCTAGCGACTTCGATTCCACTCCGCGGGCGGCGAAGGGTCATGGCCAATGAACGACGTCGGACCTTCTATCGAGGGCGCGTCCAGGGGGTTGGGTTTCGGATGGCGACGAGAAGCCTGGCGCGCGGATTTGCTGTTTCGGGCTTTGTGCGCAACCTTGAGGACGGCCGCGTTGAGGTGGTCGCCGAAGGGGAAAGCGACGAACTCGATCGGTTCCAAGACGCCATGGCCGAGGAATTTAGCGAGCAGATTCTCGGAGTTGAGACCTTGACCGATTCCCATTTTGACGAACTGTTTGAAGGGTTCACGATTCGTGTTTGAATCCATGAATCAAAGCAACGAATGACTCTAGCGATGCGCCACGACACTTGTTTTTGCTTTATCTTTTCATCATCCAGATTTCCGGGTCTTTGATCTCTCATGATGCCCAACTTCACCAATCTGGCCATCGGTCTCGCCGTGGTGGCCGTGGCCGCCGTTGTGGCGGTCCTGTTCTCGTTTCTCTTTCCCAAGACGGCGATCATCGCCACGTCAACCGCCAAGGAAGCCATCCGGCAACCGGCCTTCTTCGTTCTGGCCTTCATCGCCAGCGCCTCATTGATCGTGACGATCTTTGTGCCTTACTTCACGTTCAATGAAGACATCAAGATGTACAAGGACACAGGCTTGACGACAATCTCGTTCGCCTGCCTGCTCCTGGCTCTCTTGACGTCAAGTTCGACGGTGGCTGAGGAGATCGAAGGCAAGACGGCCGTGACCTTGCTGTCAAAGCCGATCAACCGCCGCCAGTTTATTTTGGGCAAGTTTTTGGGGATCGAGCTGGGCGTCCTGTCCCTGTTCATCCTTTTGGGAACAGTCTTCGCTCTCGGCGTCTGGTTCAAGACGGCGTACGACCTGCGTGAAGCGGCCGGACAGGCCGACGACCTGGTGAACCGAAGCAAGCACGTCTGGCAGATCTTGCCCGGCCTGGCCTTGGGCTTCGGCGAAGTGACGATTCTGGCCGCGGTGAGCGTGGCGATCTCGACCCGCTTGCCAATGCTGGTGAATCTGATCGTTTGTATCGCGGTGTTCTTCCTGGGGCACCTGACGCCGGTTTTGGTCGAGGCGACGGCGCAAGGGCAGCAGTCCAACGAATTGGTCAAGTTCATGGCCAGGCTCTTCGCGTTCGTCTTGCCGATGCTGGAGTTCTTCAACGCCAGTCCGTCGATCGCAACCGGAGCGATGATCTCATGGACGGCCTACGTTTTGCCGGCCTTGCTGTATTGCATCATGTATAGTGGAGCAGCGCTCCTGTTTGCGTTCTTGTTGTTCGAGAACCGCGACGTGGCCTGACGTCGATCAACCGAAGGAGCGAAAGGCGGAGCGGGCTCTTTGGGAGGCGAGTCGAGAGCGATCGCCCCCTATTGGAGAACTTGAGGAACAAGTGAGGCCCGCCGCTTTGGTGCGTCCCCCCGTCCGATGGGCGAGGCGGGGTGGGGCCGTTTCAACCGCTAACCCTTCGGAATCCGTCTCATGCCTTCGGCCGCTTACCGTCGGGTCCAACAGCTCTGGAACCTCCGCCCGGCCCTGGTCGTCGCGGCCAGGACCGTCGCGGTGCTCCACTCGCTGCTCGTTTTGGCGTTGCTCGGAGTGAGCGGGCTCTTGCTCGCCTTGATCCTCACGCGCGGTGTCGTGAGAGTCAACGCGGACGACCTGAATCGAGTTCCATCCTGGCTGAGCACCCAACTGCCGATCGACCTCGGCCATGACGTCGTTTTTCGAGATACGGGTCTCTACCCCTTGCTGGCCAATAACTCCGGTCTCCAAAGTTCCCGGGCCCAACGGGCTGGGGCTCGCTTGATTCGTAAGTTGCTGACCGAGTTCCGCCCGCTGCGCACCAACCTGGCAGCGCTGGCGCTCTTGCTCGCTCTGGGCCTGGGTCTGCTCCTGATTTTGACGGTCCTCGATCAGATTCGCAAACGATTGGCAGCGAGCCTGGCCAGTGAGGCGTCGGCGGCTCTCCGCCGCCAGATCCACCGCCAGATGTACCGCCTGGGTCAATCAGCCTTGCCGACCGAAGGGACCGGGCCGGTCGTCAACCTCTTTACTCGCGAGGTCAATGAAGTTCGCGACGGCCTGTTCATCGACCTTGACCGGACCTGGCGTCTGCCTATCCTAACCGTTGGTCTGCTAGGGGTGGCGCTCTTAATTTCGTTGCGTTTGACCGTTTTCCTGGCTTCGCTTGGTGCTCTGGTAGGCTTGATCTCCAGGGCCATGAACTGTCGAGCCAGGCGTGAGTCCGACCTGGCCGTCCGCGAGGCCGCGACCCAGCTCGCCTTGCTGCATGAGGATCTCGCCATGCTCCGCACCGTGCGGGTTTACGGCATGGAAGTGGTCGACAAGCAGCGGTTCGACGAGCACCTGGAGCGGTATCGGCGAGCCGACGAGGCCAGGCTTCAGAGTGTCGGCGAGTGGAACCCGATGACGATCCTCCTGTACGGAGCTTCGGCCGTGATCGCGCTCGGGCTCTTGGGGTTCGCCGTTCTGGATGAGCAACTTTCGCCGACGGCGGCCGTGGTCCTGAGCACCGCCTTGCTCGGTCTGGCCAGGCCGCTCGACGCCTGGCTGATCCGTCGAGCAACCCTCCGCCAGGCATCGCGGTCGGCCGACGCGATCTATGAGTATCTGGAATTGCGCCCGGAACTTCAACAACGGGTTGGTGCGCTCTTCCTCGCCCCGCTCAAGGACCGAATCAGCTTCGAGAACGTCACGATCGAAGACTCCTCGGGCCGCCCCTTACTCTCAGGGGTCTCAGCCGAGATCCCCGCGGGCAGCCGGACGGCGATCCTCAGCCTTGACGAAGAATCAAAGCATGCGTTGGTCTGTTTGATTCCCCGCCTGATCGACCCCAAGGTCGGCCGGGTGCGCATGGACGGCATTGACCTACGCGAAGCGACGCTGGAATCGCTCCGCGCCCAGGTAGCAATCGTACTTCAGAACGACCTGATTATCAGCGACACCGTCCTGGCCAACATCGGTCTGAGCGACCCAAGCTACGGCTTGCCCAGAATTATTGAGGCTGCCAAGCTCGCCCACGTTCATCACTTCGTTCGCGACCTTCCCCAAGGGTACGACACCGTGATCGGCCCCCTCGGGCACTACCTCAACGCTGACGAACAATACCGGATCGCCCTGGCCCGCGCCTTCCTGCACGATCCGTCGATCGTGATTATCGAGGAACCCGACGTCGCGCTCGACGACGACATCAAGCACCTGATCGACGACACGATCGACCGTCTCGCCCCAGGCCGAACCCTGATCTTCCTACCCCACAGGCTCTCCACGATCCGACGATGCGACCAGGTGATCGTCCTGCACGCCGGAAGGGTCGACGCCGTGGGCACCCCTCGCGAAGTCCACGGTCAGAGCAAGCTCTACCGCCACATCCAGTACGTCGAGTTCAACCAGTTCGCCACCGGCGAAGTCGAAGCCGGCCAGATGGGTGGCTGATGACCTTTACCGGTTCGACTTCGGCGTCGAGGGGCTCCGTGTCAGGTCGTCGCCAGCGGGACAGGAACGTTCCGACGCCTCCGGCCGCAACCTGTTGCACCAGGTTGTAGAAGATAATCGGGATCATGACGCGGGGGTGATCGGCCAGGGTCATTGACGCCAGGACCAGCCCCGTGCCATTGTTGTTCATCCCCAGGCCGTACATCAACGACGCTTTTTGCCCGTCGTCAGCCCCCAGGGCCCGTGCAATTCCCCAGCCGGAGCTAAAGGTCAAGAGGCTCAAACTGGCGGTAATTAGCAGGATGACCGCAAGGAAATCCCAGTCCGGATCGGAGACCGCCTGGGGCAAGGCCGCCGCCGCGTTCGAGTAACTGAGCAAGAGCAAGTTCACCGCGTTGCCTAGCTTTAACCAGGGCCGCGCTGACTCGATCCGGGCCTCGCCCACGAGCCTGCGAACCACGATCCCAACCAGCGAAGGCGCGATCACGCAAACGGCCAGGAACAGGCCGGTGCCGTGCGCTGCCAGTTCGTGGAGGTCCTCGGCGTAATCTCCGGTCGCCATCAGGCCGACCGAGTGCAAACCCAAAGGGGTCGTCAACGGGCTTAATAGGGTCGAGAGCAAGACCAGGCCCAAACTCAACGCCAGGTTGCCGTCGGCGTTCTGGGACCAGGCCGTTGACGATCCCGCGATCGGCATCGAGGCCACCAGGGCTAGTCCGACCAGGATATTTTGTACCTCGTCCGGATTGTGCCAGAATCCCATGAGTCTGGCGACCGCGAAGATGAAGACGATTGGGAGAACGAGGTTGGCCCCCAGACCCGCGACCAGCATTCCTGGCCCACGCGCCAGCCTGCCCAACTCACTGGCTTTGACTCCCAGCCCCGCGTTCAAGAGCAAGATCGCCAGCATGACCGCAGGCAACGAGACTTTCATTGACTCCCCAGCCATCGTCGCGTTGCCGAACGAGACGTCACGGATCGCCAAGCCGAATCCAGGGGCGACGGCGGCCACCGCGTAGCTGGCCAGCAAGAATCCAAG
>JBDTIR010000743.1:0-3624 GCA_039936275.1 Isosphaeraceae bacterium
CGGCAATCGCAAGGACGGCCAACCGATCACCTCCTTGACTGGCCCGCGCTGGGAGCACCTCTGGCCCAAGGACGATTACAAGGAGACTCCGCAAGGAGTACAAAGCCTGGCGTGGACCAACTGGCCCTTGTTTACCGTCGGCATGGTTCAGCGCGGTCATTCCGACGAGACGATCCGCAAGATTCTCGGCGGCAACGTGCTTCGGGTCTGGAAGGGGAACCAGACTTCGGCCTGACGTTCCTCGCGACATGCGCGGCGGGTTCAGACCCCCAGGTCGAGGCTGCGGACCTGGACCCCCGCGCTGTCAATGACGAGCTGCGCCTGGCACTGGTCGGTGTCAATCACGAGGCTGTACGCCCCCGGAGACGTGAGCGAGAAGGTTAACCGACTGATCGTCTGGCCGGCCAGGCCGCGAAGCGCCTGATTGGCGGCGTCGAGCGTGGCGCGGAGGGCCCGCCCCTGGGGGGTCTGGTCAAAGAGTCGGCGAATACTCATCTCGGCATGCGGTCCGTGGATCTTTCGCAAGCGGCCGGTGCCGAGGCTCAGCTCCAGCACGCGACCCAAAGGTTCCAGCAGGTCGTCGGGGACGTCGGCCTGGTTGATCGCATCCAAAACCCGTTCATAGGTGGGTTTGGCGTGTGGGCTCGAGAGCCGTTCGAGAAAGGCCCGAACCTCGTGGCGGAGGGTCTCCTGGTCCGAAGCGTCGAGCTGCATTGGGGGAAGGCTCCAGGAGTTTGGGATCGGGCGGGTCGGGCCGAACCATCAAACTGAGCCGCCGGGTCCCGAATTCGGGACTCGGCGGCTCCTCGGTGATTGGCTCAATAAACGGGATCGAGGGGTTGCCGGTTCGAGTTCGCGGGATCAAATCAACGGTGGCCGAGGTTCTCGGTCCTGGCCTCCTCGCCGAGAATGGCGTGGACTTCGTGCTCGAAGCCGCCGGTCTCGATCGGGCAGTGCATGCCGCATTCCTTGGGGGCGTTGGTTTCCCACCACCAACGGCCGGCGCGGCTGTCTTCGCCAGGCTTAATGGCGCGGGTGCAAGGGACGCAGCCGATGCTGCTGAACCCCTGGGAATAGAGCGGGTGGTTGGGAACGTCATATTCCTTGGCGTAGGCCCAGACGTCGTCGTGCGACCAGTCGGCCAGCGGGTTGAGTTTGACGATGCCACCGTGGTCGTGGTCGAGGTCCACCTTGCGGATGTTGGCGCGGGTGGCCCACTGGTCGCGTCTCAGCCCGGTGATCCAGGCGTCGAGGTCTTCAAGCGCCCTCTGCAAGGGCAAGACCTTGCGAAGGTGGCAGCAGAGCAGGCGCGACGGGACGCTTTTGCGGAACAGGTTCATGCCGTTGCGCTGGACCATCGCCTCGACGTGGGCGGCGTCCGGATAGCGCACCTCAACGTTGATCTTGTACTTGTCGCGCACCTGATCGATCAGGTCGTGGGTTTCCTGAGGCAAGCGGCCCGTGTCGACGGTGATGACCCGGACCTTGGGATTGATCTGGTAAGCCATGTCGAGCAAGACCAGCGTGTCGATCTGGAAGCTGGTGATGATCGCCAGACGATCGCCGAACCGCTCGAAGGCCCACTCGAGCAGGTCTTCGGGTTCCTTGTCGTCAAAGTGAATCGCCAGCTCGCCGGCTTCGAAGTCATCGATCAGGTTCGGCCCGGAAACCTGCACCGTTTCTGATGGACTGCTCATGAAATCGGTCCCTTGTCCATTCCCGTCCCTGGAATGTGTTCGCGGATCACCATTGAGAGAATTCATATAAGTGTGTCCCTGGCAAGGAGGGAATCATCTATTGGGATCAACCGATGGTTCGAATTCAGGTTCGATCAGATCAAGATCAGAGTCGCCAGTGCATCGGCAGCGAGTCGCCCTTGGCAAGGGAAATCAGGTCGTCGTCGGCTTGGCGGAGGAAGTAATCCTGGACCGACTCGCCCTCGTGCCGCTCGTTGAAGTAGCCGAGCATCAAGCGCTCAATGTAATACTTGACCTCGGTGCCTGGAACGCGGCGGACGACCGCCTTGCCGATCCCGGCGCCTCGGCCCAGGCCGCCTCTGAGCAAGAGGTCGTAGGCTTCCATCTTACCGTCGTCAGTCTTGAGCGTGGTCCCCTGAATGCCGATGTCGCCGACCCAGTGCTGACCGCAGGCGTGCGGGCAGCCGTCGAGGTAAAGCCGGAGGTCCGACGTCGCCTCGCCGAACCTTTGCTCCAGGTGTTCGACGATCTCGACCAGCTTCCCCTTGGTCTCGCCGACCGCGAAGTTGCAGTACGGCTCGCCGGTGCAGGCGATGCTGTGACCTCGGATCGAGTTCGTTTCCAGCGACAGTCCGGCGTCGTCGCGGAACCGCGTGACGAACGGATCGATCTGGTCTTCGGGCACGCCGGTCACGATCAGGTTTTGCTCGCGAGTCAGGCGGATGTCGCCGCCGAACGTGTCCACGATGTCGGCCACCTGGATCAATTGCTCGGCTCGCAGGATGCCGGGGAAGACCGGGAAGCCGATGTAATGCTTACCAGGTTGCGATTGAGGATGAATTCCCATGTGATCGACGCGGCCGATCGGCTGGGGGTTCTCCTTCAGGTCGGTCAGTTTGCGGCCGATATGGGTCTCGACCTTCTCTCGGATGCCTTCGGGGCCGTGGTCGTCCACCATGAACTTGAACCGGGCCTTGGCGCGCGACATCCGATACTTCAGGTCTCCGCTCCAGATGTCCAGGATCGCATGCGGAACCTCCAGGGCCTCGTCCAAGGTCACGAAGACCCCCAAGGGCTTGCCGATCCTGGGTGACGCCGACAGGCCGCCGCCGACCCAGACGGCGAATCCGGGTTGGCCGTCCTGATGGGTGCCGACCAGGGCCACGTCGTGAATCTCAGGGGCGTTGCAATGATACGGGCAGCTTGAGATCGACCATTTGTGCTTCCGAGGTAGGTCGCCGTACTTCGGATTGCCCGAGAACAGGCGGTGGGCTTCGAGAATGACCGGCGTCGCGTCAAACCGCTCCTCGGCGTCAACCCCGGTCACCGGGCAGCCGGTGATGTTCCGCAAAACGTCGCCGCACCCCCCCTTGGTGGTCATCCCGGCCCCGGCAAGCTGGGCGAAGATCTCAGGGAGCTTCGCCAGCTCGATCCAGTGAATCTGGATGTCCTGACGGGTCGTCAGCTCGACGAAACCACGGCCGTAACGCTCGGCGATCTGGCCAATCACCCGGAGCTTCCCGGGGGTCAGCAAGCCGCTGGGGATCTTCACCCGCAGCATCATGAAGCCGGTCTTCGGCTTGTCGTGATAGAGGCCGTGCCACTGCAACCGAAGCATGTCTTCTTCGGCCACCTCTTCATACGAAGTGGCCGCCAGCCGATCAAACTCGTCAGCCAGATCGTAAGGGAACTTTGCCTTCTTGATCCGCTCCGCGTAATTGCGGCGCAAGACCTCGTCCATCGTGATCTCACGCTGGGCGCGGAAGTTGGCTCGCCTTGGCCGGCTCTCAAGTGGGGTTTCGCTGCTCATGGCCTGCTTCGATCCTTTTAGAAATGACGAACCCGATCGACTGATCCATCCCAAGTCCGCCAGAAGGTCCCCGTCCGGCCCAATCACCGAGCGGAAACCTCTTCAAACCTCGCTCAA
>JBDTIR010000744.1:0-7241 GCA_039936275.1 Isosphaeraceae bacterium
GCCAGTCGGATTACCTACAGTTTCGCCCCTGATGGAACCAACATTGGCGGCGTCCCCAGTACTTTGAACGCCGCCATGGCCAGCCAGGGAATCACGACGGCGGTCTGGCAGCAGCAGTTCCAGCGCGCGGCGGCCACCTGGGCGGCCGTGACCGGGTTCAACATCGTCGAGGTCAGCGACGACGGCACCGCCTACAACGCCCCTGGCAACCAGCAAAGCGACCCCCGGTTCGGCGACATTCGCATCGGCGGCATCGGAATGGCTCCCGGCGGCCTGGCAGCGACATTCTCGACGCCGCCGTTCAACGGTGGCACGATCGCGGGCGACATGGTGTTTAACACCAACCAGTCCTGGAAGATCAACAGCAACGATATGTACAACGCCGATCTGCTGACGGTGGCGGTCCACGAGTTCGGCCACGCCCTGGGAATGGACCACTCAGCGGTCACCACCGCCGACATGTACGCCTACTACACCGGGATGAAGCAAAAGCTCACCGCCGACGACACGGCCGGCATCAAGAGCATTTACGGCACCCGCCAGCCCGACGCCTTCGATGCGAGCGGGTCAAACGGCTCCACGGGAACCGCCAGCAACATTACGTCTTACTTAAACGGTCTGGGTCAGATCTCACTGCCGAATCTGGATATCACAACCGCCAGCGACTATGACTGGTATTATGTCGTCGCTCCCCCCGATACAACCGGCACGATGACCGTCACAATACAGTCGAGCGGCCTGAGTTCGCTCGGCCCGTCGCTGACCCTGCTCAACTCGTCAATGACCAGTTGGGCGGTGGCCTCCTCAACGAACTATGGCGATACGGTCACGGCCTCGTTTAGTGGGGTCAAGGCCGGCCAGGGTTTCTACATCAAGGCGATGTCAACGACCGTCGGTCCTCAAGGGGTCGGGGCCTACGGCCTTCAGGTCAACTTCGGCTCAAGCCCGATGGACCCGATCGCTCCGCCAGTCACCATCGTGCCGGAGCAGCCAAACCAGAGAGGCGGGGGCACATCCAATCTCGTGATGGGCACCGGCACAAAGTCCAGCCCGCAAGCGTCGATCGTCTCGCCGCTCCAGGCGACCATTTCGCTCGGCGGCCAGACCTCCCCGGCCACGGGTCAGGTCCAAACCAGTTGGGGGACCGATGGGACGGCCAGGGCGACCGGATCAGTGACGATCAAGGGCCTGGGCGAACGCGCGCTCTCGGGCGACCTTCGTCTGACGACGTCCGCGCCTGGTTCCTTGCCGGGCGCAGACTCCGGCGGTCTGAACCTGCAAATCGGGGGACGGACGGTCAACCCGGGGGCCAGGCGCGTCGCCGGCGTGGTGGAGATCGAAGGCTTGGGTCCGCGCTCCGCGTCGGGATCAATCGACGCGAACGGGCGGCTCAGCCTAAATCTCGGCGTCATTGAGCAACTCAGCCTCGGCAACCTCTCGGCCTGGGGCGAAATTACGAGCGTGGACGACCTGTTCGCGAGCTCACCGGTGAACACCGCATCGGCAATCCGACCGGCAGGCCTCGATCTATTCCAGGGGATCGGCCGTATCACCGACGCACCGACCCTCAAGGCCCTGGAAGTCGCTCTGGCGGACTGGCAGACGGACCTCACGCCGGTGTGGCAACGTGACCGCAACCCACGTTGACGAACCGGGCGGGGGATGTCGCTTCTTGGCGACGTCCCCCCCTAGCGGTCTGCATGGACACACTTCGCGACCTAATCTTGCCTATAAGAAGTCCGATTAGAAAGCCGACGACTCTTGTAGGCCGCGCAACACGCCAAATTTAAGGGACTCTGGCATGTTGCACACGTCCTACAAGATCAAGGACTCGTGATCGGGTTTCGTCGCGCCGTTGCCGATTCACCTGTGTTCCGAACCCGGTGCAGCCGCCATGAACCGAGCCCTACACCATCCTGTTCGCCAAGCCGGCCGCCGACTCATCCGCTGGGAAACTCTCGAGTCGCGGCTTGCCCTCTCGTCTTCGCTGGACCCCGGGTTCTTCACGCTGGGTCCGGTCTTCGATCCAACGGGCGGCGGAGCGGACTTCTCGACGTTTGACCTTGGGGCCCTGGGCTCGCTGGGTGCCGGGTCCTTCACGCCGAATCCAATCAACGATCCCTCAGGCGGCGGAGCGGACTTCGCGACGTTTGACCCTGGCCCGGTCCTGTCGGTCGCCGCCTCGGACCCAGCTCCTGGAGCGAGGCTGATCGCCTCGCCAACGACCCTGGCCGTGAAGTTTGACCAGCCCGTCGCATTCTGGACGATCGGTCGTAACGATCTGCTGATCGACCGGGTTAACACCGACGGAACCACGACCCCGGTGATCGACCCGGATGGTGTCTATGATGAGACCCTCGACCCGACCGGACAATGGCTTTCGATCGCGCTGGGCCAGCCTTTGGGGCCTGGCCATTATCGCCTGTCGCTGTCGGACGAGTCAGGCCTGACCGGCGTTGACGGCTCACCACTCGCGGTTGGCGGCCAGACGGTCGCCGAGTTCACCATTTTGAGCCCCGGGGTCAAGCTCAGCGACGCCGAGGACCTGGGCACGCCCGACGCGACGCCTACAGCGACGGCGGGCGTGCTTGATCTGGCGGCCGACCCGGCCTCCGTGCGGTTGTACAAGATCACCCTGCCGGCCGGCCATCACTGGCGGCTCGGCCTGGAAGTCAGCGCCCAGCGCGACGGCGGCACGCTTGACGCCGCCTTGGCCCTGTTCGACTCGCTGGGCCGACCGATCGCGACCGATGACATGGGTCGCTCCGACGCCCCAGCCGATCCTTACCTGTTCGCCGGGCTGGAGCCAGGCGTCTATTACATCGGCGTCTCCGGACGTGGAAATCTGCCCGGCCAGCCAGGCGGCTACGACCCGGTGACGGGCGACGCCGGCCAGACCGGCTCAGACCAAAGCGGTGGGCCGTTCCGGCTCCACGTCGTCGCCGATCCGGCCGACGCGCCCATCTCACTGACGCAGTTGATCGTGGATCGCGCCGATCCGCTCAATCCGACGCCGACCGGGCTCACCTTGCAGTTCTCCGGCGTGCTTGGGCTTGATCTGTCGAGCAACGTCTTGGATCAGTTAACCAACGGCGTCGAACTAGTGGATCAGGCGGGCCGGGTTTGGCCGCTGGCAGCTAGCGGTTACAACGATGTTGAGGCACGCTATTCATACCTGTTGCTCGGCCCGCTTCCGGCAGGTTCGTACACCCTGAGACTGCCCGATCAGGGCGGCCTGACCGACCTGGCCGGCGCGTCGCCGGTCGCGGCCGATGTGTTCGGTCCCCGGCTGCCGAGACGAGTTCTCGCCACCTTCTCGGTGGACGCAACCGCCCTGGATCCCGACCCGCTCGATCTCGGTCCGCTGTTCCCGAACACCGTTCAGGCCGGCGTCTCGACCGAGACCGACCTGGCGGCCGGGGCGTCGGCCGACGTCCGCTTCGTCGTCATCCACGCCGACTACTACGAGCTCGAACTCTCCCACTCGGGCGGCCCGATCTCAGCCCGTCTCATCTGTGAGAATATCGATCAGGCACTTGATGCGGACGTCGATCGCAAACTGCCGCCCTCAATGATTTACCTTGCCCCGGGAGTCTACCACGTCCAGATCAAGGCGACGGGAGAGCAGGGGGCCCACGTTCTGCTCACTCATTACGCCGATAGCTCACATTGGGAAGCCCTTCTAGCCAACGGTGTAGGCCAGGGGCCCGCGCTTGGTCTTCGCCTGATCGCGCCGGTCGTCCCGGACCTGACGACCAGCCCGCCCCCGGTATTCACGCCTCCGCCAGTGCTCGGGACAATCCCCCCCCCGCCGCCGTCCGAAAGCCGTCCGCCTCCGAGCCTTACAGCACCGACGCCTCAAACTCCTGGCGTCGAT
This sequence comes from Isosphaeraceae bacterium, assembly GCA_039936275.1. Taxonomy (GTDB): domain Bacteria; phylum Planctomycetota; class Planctomycetia; order Isosphaerales; family Isosphaeraceae; genus JBDTIR01. Next base: position 3,878 of record JBDTIR010000744.1, read on the forward strand.
CCAACCAAGACGGCGAATCCCGCGCCTGGCCCCTCGACCACGACGCCCGGGGAGGTCCGGATCGAATCCGAAACCATCGCCGCGGTGCCGACGCCCCGCGCGGCGTCGTTGGCCGCGAACGCCGGCTTCGCGTCGGCCCAAGGGCCCGCGGGCCTTTATCTGGCGCCTGGCGGCCAGCCGGTCGGCCGGCCGGCCCCCAACCCGGAGGCGAATCCTGCCTTCTCGCCCCGGCTCGATTCGGCGGAAGCAGCGCTGGCGATGGGCCAGTCAGGACTTCCCGGCCGGTCTGCGCTGGGAGTGGGCGACCTTGGCTTGATCGCCGAGGCCCCTGCGGTGGCGTTCGACCACCCCGCTCATAACGGCTCGGGCTTTCTCGACGATGCGTCGAACCCCGGCGATGACGGCGACCTGACCCAAACCGATCCGATTCAAGACGCCGCGACGCTCGACCCGTTCGCCTGGCTGGCCCAGTTGCGAACCAATCTGCTTGCCTGGAACATGACCCCTTTCAGCGTCCCGGCCGAAGCCGACGCGGCGGAGACCGTTGACGACCCGCGAACCGCCGACCTCGTGGACACCAAGGAGGAACCGACCAACCTGGCGAGCCTCAGCCCAAGCCAAGGGGTCGGCCTGACCGTGCTCGTGACCATCGGCTATCACCGCTTATTCAGCCGCCGAGCACTCCGAGGACGCCGCCTCAAGCACCACCGCGCCGCCGTCCTGCTCGGTCGGCAATCCTGAAGGCCGAGGAACCGTCCACTCGAAAATTATTGAACAAATGGCACAAAAATTGCTTTACTGATCACAATTGGTCGATTCGTGCTAACTTCGACATCATGTCATTCGGGAACAAACTTCTCATTGAAGTTTTTCCCGAAACAAAATTAATCAGACAAGGTCACCTGACCCACAACAGTGGGGGGTTCCTCTCGGACATGCGGGTCATCCTCTGGCAAAGCCAAGAGGCTCCCGGTTTCGCCGAGCCCGATTGCCTGCTGGCCGAACTGGCCAAAGGGCGAGGAAATACGGCTTGAAGCTCCAGGCGGAATCGCAACGCCAACCCACTGCCGGCCGCGTGCCGATCGATTGTTGACTCATTTTCGATGGGTTGGTTCAAAGGCCCCCGCCCCCCGCCTCCTTTAACTTCGCGGTCTACCGTGAGCGCGGGGGCTCGCGATCCAGAGGCGACGCGAGGGTCTTTGATCAACCTGTCCCTGGCCGTTTGAACCTCTTTGGCAGAGGTTCAACGTCGTCAAGGTTCCTGGAGGGGGGGCAGCGGCAAGACCTGGGCCGGGTGCATCGGTGAGAGAGGTTCGACACCCAGGTCGCGAATCGTCGCCAGGGGGCGGAACACAAGCCCGCGCGTCTCGAACGCCGCGGCGGCCCCTTCCAGACGGTCGAGCATCGTGATCACCAGGGCAACCGAGCAACCGAGCGCCTGGACCGCCTCGACCGCTTTCAGGGCCGAGCCGCCCGAGGTCGTCACGTCTTCAATAATCGCCACGGTCATGCCGGGCCCCAACGGCCCCTCCACCAGCTTGCCGAGGCCGTGCCCTTTCGACTCTTTCCGTACCAGGAACCCTCGGAGGCCAGCGCGTCCATGCCGTCCAGCCAGGGCCAGGGCCGCTCCCACGATCGGATCGGCCCCCATCGTCAGACCGCCGACCGCCTCAACTTCGGGATACCCGGCCAAGACGTCCAGAACGCCCGCCCCGACCAGGGCCGCGCCTTCGGCCGAGAGGGCCACCTTGCGACCGTCCACGTAATAATGGGAGGTTCGCCCGCTGGCCAGGGTGAAGGTCCCTGTCCTCAAGGCGTCCCGCCGCAAGACGTCGATCAACCGCGACCGATCGAACCCCGCGTCACTCACTCAATCGCCTCCCCACTCCCTTTTCCTAGATCAAATGGCGGAACTCACGGCGAGTCACGCTACCAGAATCGCAAGGCCGCGTCCAAGCCTTATCATCCAGTGGTCGGAAAGATTTTGCCATTTTCGCGGTGAATGTCGCCAGGTCCACGACGGTTTTCAAAGATCGGTGAACCGGCCGGGTCGGTGGAGCGTAAGATTTTGTACAAGACCCAAAGACCGGGGAACGATTCCCGGATCGGCTCCAGGCGGCTTCCGAATTTCCGAGCCTGGCCTCTGTTCTCTTGGATCGGGGACGTAAACTAAACCCAATGAACGACCCCTTCGGGATCAACCAATCTGGTCGCCAGATCGACGGAACGTCTTCCGCGATCGTCCCTTGATGATCACAAAACTGGACTCCGCCCGTTTGGCGGTGCTCCGGCCCGATTCTTGCTGTCCTTTCATCGTCATTCATTACGATCCCAGAGGGACTGCGGCCCGGTTCGGCCCCGATTTGACGGAACGACTCTCGAGGAAAGGCAATCCAGATGCAAACCCATGCAGTACGATACGGCGACGATCCGGACAGCCTGGCAACCCTGGACCGCGCCGAGACCGAAGTCCTGGGCGCAAAACGGGAACGGGAGCTGCTTCGCGAACTCTCCGGATGCAAGCAGACGTTGGCCGAGGCGCTGGCCGCGATCCCGGGAGTGGAGTTCCCCGACGGGGCCGACGACCCACGCGCCTTGAGCCAATCGATCGCCAGTCACTATGCCCCCAACGGCCCGGCCGAGGCCCGGCTGGGCGCTGTCTACCGGCGCTATCATGAGTTGCGGACCACGCTGGCCCTGGCCAACCTTCGCCTGGTGGCCCACGTCGCCAAGCGGTTCCGCGATCGCGGCGTCTCATTGTCGGACCTGATGCAGGAAGGCTTTTGCGGCCTGCTCGAAGCGATCGACCGCTTCAATCTGACCCACGAAACCAAGCTGGCCACCTATGCCACCTGGTGGATTCGCCAGGCCATGCAACGGGCCGTCGCCGGCGGCGCCTACCCGGTGCGACTGAGCCCTCGCCACCTTCGCCAGTTGGCACAGAGCCAAGACGAACTGAACCAAGGCGACGCACCTTCAGGGCGAACGGAATCGCCTTCGGAGATGATTCGTCGGATTCACGCCGCCACCCGGCCCACGCTCTCACTTGACGCCGGCTTCGGTGGCGAAAGCCACTTCAATCTGCTTCAAACCATGAGCGACCCGGACATGGATCGGATCGAGGAGGTCGATACCGAAGAAGCGATCGGCAAGCTCCTTGACGTTCTTCAACCCCGTGAGCAGCGGGTTGTGTCCCTCCGCTTCGGTCTCGGCGGTCAACCCCGGCTCTCCTTGAGCCAGGTGGGCAAACTCCTGGAAATCTCCAAGGAACGCGTCCGGCAGATCCAGGATCGCGCCCTGGAAAAACTTCGCGACACCGCTGAGGAAGAAGACCTGGGCGACGCCTTGATGCCGGATTAAGTGG
>JBDTIR010000745.1:0-4070 GCA_039936275.1 Isosphaeraceae bacterium
GCGCGGCAGGTTTTCGCGACTGACTGCCAAATTGGCAGTTGGGTTCGTTCGGCGCGGTGGGCAGAAAGGTGCCCCTCGCTCACGCTTCGGGCTTCGAAACCCGAAGCGTGAGCGAGGGATTCGGCGCGGTGGGCAGAAAGGTGCCCCTCGCTCACGCGTCGGGCTTTGAATCCCGAAGCGTGAGCGAGGAACTTCTTCGAGACTGAGCCGTCAAGCCATCGCGACTGCCATTTTGGCAGTTGGCTTCGATCGGCGCGGAGCATCAGCATGGCTCTAAATGCTCCAGGAAGAATTCTGGAAGTCGCTTGATTTTTTCAACGAATTTCATAAGACCCCTGGAGTGACGCGATACGTTTTGTAAGGGCGGGTGAAGCACGCCGCCTTACGATTTTCGGACGTCGTGTCGCGCATGTCCTCTGACCTCAGAATCATCGCGTCCCCGGGTCGTCGTTTTCCTCTCTTTCTTTTGGGAAAACCTCAGATATCAGACCGAGTGACGTCATCAAGGAACAAACTCCGTCGGGTCTGGCTGATGGACTTGGCGTTGAGAATCGGCGATGCTGAATGTGTTGCCCGCGTCGAGCGCCGGGGACGTTGAGTCGGTTCCTTTATGGAAGCGGAGGTTGACCATGATCCCGCGTGAGCCCGTTTCTCGATGGCGGATCGGTCGAGGACTCTCGATCACCGCCGTGCTGGCGATCTTGGCCTTGCCCGTCTGGGCCCTGGCCCAGAAGGAAGAGCAACCACAGTCTCTTGACGCAACGACGAGTCCGCGCAAGGCTGATCGTCTAACCGAGAAGCCCCCCTTGGTCATTGACGACTCAGCTGCGGAGAAAGCGACCGAAGGGAAAGCGACCGAAGAGAAAGCGACCGAAGAGAAGGCGACCGAAGAGCCGAAGGCGGATCGTCCCGGGTCGCGAGAGCAAACCCGTCGTCAGGCGAGGCAGGGGGCGCAGCGGAAGGCTCAGGATCGAGACAAAGACCAGGAGGCTGGCGAAGCTCGCGGCGACGATCAAGGCGAGCAACGGGCGAAGGCAAGGGCCGAGGTCGAGAAGCTGGAAGCAGAGTTGTCGGAGGCTCAGGAGCAACTTCATGCGCAAGCGCGCGATGCGATGGAGCGGATGCGCAAGGAGATGCAGGAAGGTCAGAAACGTGTTGGCGACCAGATGCGCCAGTTGCACGCCGCTCGACAGCGGCTCGTCGAACTCGGTGGAGAAGTCGCCCGTCCGGCTGGACGACCGTTCCCTGGCCAATTCAATCCTCGGTTCCGGTTCCGCATGGTTCCCGAAGACCGCGATGAAGGCCGACCTGGTCGAGACCAAGGACCACGCGAACGAGGCGACCGCTCTGGCCGACCCGGCGATTTCGAACGCGCCGAACCATCCCGTCCAGGCCGTGGACCGCGCGAAGCGGGCGCGAACCTGGAACGTCGTTTGAACCAACTCGAACAGAAGTTTGACCGTCTCATGGACGAGTTGAAGGACCAGAGACGCGACCGGGGGCCTCGCGAAGGCCGTCCGGATCGTGACGAGAATTAAGATGAGTTTGGGAAATATCGATCAATCAATTGTGAGTACGCGTACCGATCCGATAAGCTCTGGACCCGAGGGGAAGATCGGGCCTTGAGGCGAGGACCTCCAAAGTTTTTCGGCGTGCGAGCCGATAGACAACCTTGCTTGTTCTTCGGAACGAGTCTCACGGTCGGCGTTGCTCTCTTCGCTGGTCGTTTGGGCGTTGGGCCCGGTCATCCGGGTTTTTTGGGGTTTCTTGAAATCGGCGGGCGACGTAATATGCCTTCCCAGACGGGGACCATCAGCGGTCTCTAAACGGGGAGGTCGTTAAGCCGGGCGCGTCAGGGACGAGGCGCCGGGGCGGCCGTTACAGTCGGAAAAGGCATCAGCCTTCCGAACGGCCCCGCGGGTCTCTCAGGGATGAAGCGAGATCCATGAATACACGGACCAGCCCTTCGCCCCCGCATACCGAATTCTTTCCTCCAGCGCCCAGCGCCCACCCCTTGGCACGAGCCTGGGCCTGCATGGCCGACGACCGCCGGCAACTGGTGCGTTACTGGCCCGTCGTGCAGAACATGGTGGTGCAAGAGCTGCGCGTCCGCTACCAGCGGTCGATGCTCGGGTTCTTCTGGACCTTGCTCAACCCGATCTTGATGATGGTCACCCTGACCGCGGTCTTCTCGCAGTTCATGGGCACTGACTGGCGTGAATATGTCGTCTACCTGTTCGCCGGCATGGTCCCCTGGGGCCTGATGGCGGCCAGCCTCAACGAGTGCGCCTTCTGCATCATCCAGAACGAAGGCCTGATCCGGAAGATTTACTTGCCCAAGTTGATCTTTCCATTGACACGGATCTTGATCAACTTGACAACGTGCGCGCTGTCACTGGTCGCCTTGTTTGTGCTCTTGATCCCCTTGGGAGCGAGGTTCACGCTGCCGATGGTGATGCTGCCAGTGGCGGTTCTCATGTTCACTGCTTTCTCGATCGGCCTGGGCCTGATCGTGGCGACGATGAACACGTTCTATCGTGATTGTGGCCACCTGGTGTCGGTCGTTCTCCAGGCCTGGTATTTTGCATCACCGATCATGTACACGATCGATGCGCTCTCGCCTGAGGTCCAGCGGCGATTCTGGCTGAACCCCGCCTATCCGTTTCTGCGTATGTTCCAGGCCATCATCCACGACGGGCACTGGCCGGACCTGACCACGTTCTTGACGGCCGCCGGACTCGCGACGGTGAGCCTGGGAGTCGGCTATGCAGCCTTCAAGTTCTACGAAGAGAAGCTGGTCTTCCGGCTCTAAGCATGCCGCCCGGATCGATCCGGCCTTGATCGAACTGCGGGACGTGTCCTTGCGGTTCATCAGCTATTACGACAAGCAATATTCACTGAAACGCGCTGCGCTTGACTTGATCTTGCGTCGCGAAGCGCCGATGCCGACCTCAGAGTTCTGGGCTTTGCGCTCAGTCAACCTGAAGATCAGCAAAGGCGAACGGGTCGGCATCGTCGGTCACAACGGTGCGGGCAAGAGTACCTTGCTACGGCTCCTGGCGAAAATCTATCCGCCGACCAGCGGGATGCTCTCGGTCAAAGGGAACGTCGCCCCCTTGATCGAGATGGGGGCAGGGTTCAACCCGGAACTCTCGGGCCGCGACAATATCTTGCTCAACGGCGCGATGCTCGGGTTCAGCCGTAAAACCATGGAACAGAAGGTCGACGGAATCTTTGATTTCACCGGCCTGATCGAGTTCGCCGACCTACCCTTGAAGTATTATTCAAGCGGCATGTACATGCGATTGGCATTTGCCATCGCCACGGAGGTTGATCCCGAAATTCTCTTGATTGACGAGTCGCTGAACGCGGGAGACGCAGCCTTCATGGCGAAGGCGAAGGAGCGGATCATCGGGTTGTTCGACCGCTCGAACGTGGTGGTCGTCGTCTCGCACGACTTGAACGCCTTGCGGGAAGTTTGCACACGAGGGGTCTGGATGGACCACGGTCAGGTCACGGCCGACGGACCCATCGACGAGGTGATCGACCGCTATTTAGCGGCCTCGGTCGCCCCTGCGGCATAAGTGGACGTGGACCAAAAGAGCGTGGAGTTTGGGGAGGAACACGGTCCCATCGGGCGGCTTTGATTTTTAAAAATACGGATTAATTTTCCCGTATCTTTTAAATTTCGCCGATGAACTCCGTGGCTAGGGTTGCACTCAAGGAGGACTGCGACGTGCGGATCGGCATCGATGCCCTGGGAATGCAATCCCCTTCCAGCCGTGGTCGAGGAATCGGCCGGTACGCGCGCAGCTTGGTCTCGGCGCTCGTGGCTGCCGACCCTTCAGTAGAATATTGCCTCTACGCCCACCACGGCTTGCCGATCGGCGACGTCGCCGAGTCCACCAACCTTGAGGTCTGCTGGTTGCCGGAAGCCGCGACTCGGGCCGACGCGATCGACCTCGTCGCTGCCGAGAACCCCGATGCGCTGGACCTGCTGCTCTTGACCAGCCCGGTCGCACTGTTCGATGGTTACCAGGCTCCCGCCAAGCCGCTGAACGGCCTGCCTA
>JBDTIR010000746.1:0-2478 GCA_039936275.1 Isosphaeraceae bacterium
GAAAATTGGACGGTCGGAGGTCGGAATCTCGCCTTCTCAATCCGCGATTCCGCCGATACTCCCGGAAAACGAATCCAATTCCATCCTGGCTCTTTGGAACCACAGAAGTGACTCCCGATTCCTCAGCCATCCGGTCAACATTCTGGCATTCCAAAGGACGCCCGTTACAGGCGTCCTTTGCGCAAACCGGGCAACTCGGGGCTGGGTTTGACGCTCCTCCTGCGTTAGGCTCGCTGTATTCGGAATACGTGGGCGGACAGTTCGATCAAAGAAGGGGAGAGATCCATGCGTCGACGTTGGTGCTTCCTCGTCCTGGGCGCGGTGGTGGCGCTGGCGGGACCGTCATTGCGGGCCGATGACAAGGCGGACTCGGCCGGGGATGAGGTCAGGCTGGCGGCGGAGTGGCTCAAAGGCTTGAGTTGGAGGGAGATCGGGCCGGCCAACATGGGCGGGCGGATCGTGGCTTTGGCGGTGGCTGAGGGAGACCCAAGCACCTACTGGGTCGCCTCGGCGAGCGGCGGCTTGCTCAAGACCGTGAATAACGGCGTCACCTTCACGCACCAGTTCGACCGTGAGGCCACCGTCGCCATCGGCGACGTCTGCGTGGCTCCGTCTGATCCAGATGTCGTCTGGGTCGGCACCGGTGAGAACAATCCGCGCAACTCGGTCTCTTACGGCGACGGCGTCTACAAGTCAACCGACGGCGGCAAAACCTGGACCAACATGGGTTTGCAGGACTCCTACCAGATTGGCAAGATTCTGATTCACCCGACCAATCCCGACGTCGTTTATGTCGGGGCGCTCGGCAGGCTCTACGGCCCGAACCCCGAGCGCGGGTTGTTCAAGACGACCGACGGCGGCAAGACCTGGGAGAAGGTCCTCTTCGTTGACAACCAGACCGGCGTCATTGACATGCGCATGCATTCCAGTGACCCGGACACGTTGCTCGTCGCCACCTATGAGCGCCGGCGCGACCTTTATGACGTCGCTGACCCGTTCAAGCGCTGGGGCGCGGGCGGCGGCCTTTACCGCACGACCGACGGCGGCAAGACCTTCAAAAAGATCACCGAAGGGCTGCCCACCGGCCTGCTCGGCAGGATCGGGCTCGACTGGTTCCCCAAAGACCCCAACCTCGTCTTCGCCATTGTCGATTCCGAAAAGATCGGCACCGGACCCGCGCCCAAACCCAAGCCCTCGAACAATTCGTACCTCGGCATCGACGGCGAGACCCGGGAAGATCAGGTCCGCCTGATCAGGGTTATCGACGACAGCCCCGCCGACAAGGCCGGACTCAAGACGGGCGACATTATCACTTCGTTCGCGGGTGAGCCTGTTCAGTCGTATCAGGACATGATTGATTTGCTCCACAAGCAGAAGCCCGACGACAAGGTCACGCTCAAGATCGACCGCGCCGGCCAGAAGCTCGACGTTGAGGTCGCGCTCGGACGACGAGCCTCAGGCAAGTCAGGTCAGCAACGCGGGACCGACCCGGCCCATCCGTATGGCGTCGCGCTTGGCGGCCAGCGCGAGAACGTCCAGGACAGCCAGGGGGACGACGGCTTCCAGACCGGCGGCGTGTATAAGTCCACCGACGCCGGCCTCACCTGGACCCGAATCAACAGCCTTAATCCACGTCCGATGTATTTCAGCCAGATTCGGGTTGATCCGAGCGACGCCTCACGCTTGTACGTCCCGGGAATTTCCATGTACCGATCGGCCGACGGCGGCAAAACCTTCAAGCCGGACGGCGGTCGGGGGGTCCACGCCGACGGCCACGCCCTCTGGATCAACCCAAACGACGGCCGGCACATGCTCCACGGCTGCGACGGCGGGGTTTACGTCACCTATGATCGCATGGCGAACTGGGACCACCTGAACCACGCCGCGCTCGGCCAGTTCTATCACGTCGCCCTCGACACCAGGCGCGATTACCGGGTCTTCGGCGGCTTGCAAGACAATGGAAGCTGGGGAGGCCCCAGCCGGTCCTCGACCGCGTCTGGACCGATCAACGAAGACTGGATCCGGATCGGAGGCGCTGACGGGTTCAAGTGCCAGGTCGATCCCGACGATCCCGATCAGCTCTACTTCACCAGCCAGTACGGCCGCATGGGCCGCCGCCACCTTCGCACCGGCGAGGTCGCCACGATCAAGCCCAACGTCGAAAAAGGTCAAAAAGTCCGGTTTAACTGGAACACGCCGTTTCTACTCTCCCATCAGAATTCAAGAATTTTCTACGCCGCCGGCAACCGGGTCTTCCGCTCGCTTGATCGCGGCAACGACCTGCGGCCGATCTCGCCCGAGATCACCGCTACGCCCCAAGGCAGCGCCTCGGCCCTGGCCGAATCGCCGAGAGATCCAAACTTGCTCTATGTCGGTACCGACGACGGGGCGCTCTGGATCACTCACGACGGCGGCCGGGAATGGACCGATCTCACCAAGAACCTCAAGCTCCCCGGCCCAAGATATGTCGCCACAATC
>JBDTIR010000747.1:0-7155 GCA_039936275.1 Isosphaeraceae bacterium
ATACTGCCCAGGGCTCGGACGGGGAATTGTTGCGCGGTCCCTGCCGGGCCCGCATTGATATACGGCGTATTGGTTCCCGGCACGGGCAGGCGCGACGTCTCACGGATCTGGGCGCCGCTGGTGGAGAACGCCAGGATACCGACCTGGGTCAGGTCGGGCTGGAAGGTGTCAAAAAGCGCGGCACCACTGGCGTAGATGATGTTCGAGGCCGGCAGGCCGGTCACGCCTCCGGAGAGTCCAAACTCGCGCTGGGGGGAGAACGGAGCGCTGGTCGGCACGGCCTGACCGCTCGCAAGGCTCTGGGTGACGTCGATGACCTGGGCCAGGCCGTTGGTGCCGGCCTTGGAGTCGGTCAGGACGGTGCGGACGTCGGTCGAACCGATGCCGTCGATCGCGTTCAGGCCCAGACCAGCCAGGTTTGTGGTGGTGAACTGGCCGACCGGAGCGCCCGAGACGGCGTTGAAGGCGCGAATGGTTGAATCGTAGCCGACCAGGACGACGAGCTGGCCACTGGCCCGGCCGAGGCCGACTCCGGCGATCGGCGTTCCGACGTGCGCCAGCGGGATGGCGTTGACGGCGGCGCCCGTGGTCGCGTTGAACTGGATCAGTTGATCGACCAGGCCGTTCGGGTCGGGCGCGAAGCCGAAGACCATCGGCGGGCCGAGCGGCGGCGTGTTCATCGGGCCGGCGTTGATGTGGGGGATGGTAATCTCAATACCCGTCGGCCTCGGTACCGCGGAGGGAGCGCCGGCGATGGCGGCGGCCCCGCCCGTGTTACCGCCGACGACCGGCGCGCCTCCGGTGCCGTTCGCCCCGCCGACCCCGCCCGTCCCCGTTCCGCCCGTGGAGCCCAGGCCGCCGAGATTCGCCTCAGTGGATATTGTCGATTCGCTCCCGGCGACGGTTCTCGTCAGGTTCAGCCCCTCTGTCATATGAACTTGTGAATCCGAAGCCATTGAGGCCAGCCGCAGCGCGTTGACCCCGCCGGCCAGGTTGATATAACCGCCTTCAATCAAGTTGAAGGGGCTCAGGTTGACGATATCGATCGGGTTGCTGCCGGTCGGGCTGGCGCTTCGGGGCAGAACGTCGGCGTCGCGGATGCTGGCCAGGTCCGCCCGGCGGCTGCCGCCCCGGACGTGGCCGACGATCCTGGTGAGGATCGTGGTGTTGTCATAAACCAGGTTCAGGGCCCCGGTGGTTGGATCGACGGACGACCCTTCCAGCGTGCCGATGCCGACGAGGTTCACGACGACCTTCGTCCCATCCGCCGTCGTGTAGCCGATCTTCTTCACCGGCGGCGGATCTATGTTGCGTTCGACGTGCCTGGCCTGATGCACCAGGTTCGAAATGAAGATCGGCCGACCGTTGGGCAGGACGCTGGTGGTCAGGAGCAGTTTCCGCTCTAGCCCCTCCAGCGTCGGCCGGGTCTGCTGTTTGCTCCGCGCCATCGTCCTTCGCCTCCTGCGCCCAACGCCAAGCCAAAACGCCGCCCTCTTGGGGGTAGGGCGTCGTTCCGGCCGTCCTCTTAGGGTGACAGATCGGCAATCAGGTGGAACCGGCATGACCCTTACGTGCGGAATTTCCGGTGTGGTGCGATCCAAGGGGGGTTCGCCGCCTTGATGGAGGCGAGCTTCAACCGCCGCGCGACGACTCGCCCGAGGCCAGGCGCTGGAGCCCTTGGTAATCAACCTTGTCGGTCGAGGTCGCGGGCAAGGCGGGCAGGAAGGCGACCGAGTCGGGCACCATATAATGCGGCAGGTAGAGCGTGCAATGCCGCTTCATGGCGATGATTGACCCTTTGCGGCCAGACTTCATCGCTACGAACGCCGCGATCGAGGTCCCCGACTCGTCCGACTTCGCCACCACCGCCGCGCGGTCGACGTCGTCGTGGCGGTACAGGGCCGCCTCGACCTCGCCCAGCTCGATCCGGAACCCGCGCTTCTTGATCATCCGATCGCGACGCCCACGGAACCCGAAGCACCCTTCGCCGTCGCCAATCACGAGGTCGCCGGTGCGATACCAAGGGGCGCCGTCTCCCCTTTGGAAAAAGGCCTTCGCCGACAGGTCGGGCCGGTCAAAGTAGCCGCGCATGACCCCCGGGCCGGCAATGACCAGTTCTCCTTCAACGCCAAAGGCGACGTCTTGCCCATGCTCGTCAACGACCCTGGCCCGCAACGGTTCGCAGACCCTGCCAATCGGATAAGGCTCGGCGCGGTCTTCGGGGATGACCCTCGGGATCGCCTGCGCGGTGCAGACGTTCGTCTCGGTCGGCCCGTACAGGTTCCACATGACCGCGTCCGGCCAGAGTGCGCGTAAACGACGCAAATGCCGGATCGGAAAGACCTCCCCCGCGAACAGGACCAGGCGAGGACTCGGGAACCCCGGGCGGTCGATCCCCCCATGCTGGGCCAAAAGCGCTAAAATCGAAGGCGCTGAATACCAGACGTCAATCCGACGATCGGCCAGGAACGCGCCAAGCCGGGTCGGGTCCTTGCCCAGCGCTTCGCCGATCAGGACCAAGGTCCCGACGGCTCGGCAAGAGGCATACAGGTCGAAAATCGACAGGTCAAAATGAAACGGTGCGTGTGAGGCGAACCGTTCCCCCAGCCTGGGGCCAAGCGTGCGCTCACACCAATCAAGGAAGCAAAAGGCATTGGCATGTGAAAGCATGACGCCCTTCGGCGTGCCGGTCGAACCCGAGGTGTACAGGACGTAGGCCAGATCGTCCGGCTCGCGAAGCAAGGGCAAGGGGGTGGGCGCGTCGTCGTTCAGGACGTCGTTCCAGGTCGCGTCTCCGTTGGGGAGCGAAGGGGCGTCGCCGACCACCACCAGGCGAGGCCGGGGCCCCGGGCCTGGCCAGTGCTCGCTAAGCCCGGCGACCGCCGATTCGGCGACGACCGCCGCGCGCACCTTGGCCTCGCCGCAGATCGTGGCCCCTCGGACCGCGGGCGCGGTTGGATCAACCGGCACATAAGCCGCGCCGCTGCGGAGGATGCCGTGGATCGCCGCGACCGCTTCGATCCCTTTGGGCAGCCAGAGCCCGACCCGATCGCCCCGACCCACGCCCCAGCGGGCCAACCGAGTAGCCAGACGGTCGGCCTCGCGGTCGAGTTCGGCGTAGGTCAAGGTCCGCCCTTGCTCGTCCTCGACGGCGACCGCTTCGGGCCGAAGTGCGGCGGCCTGCTCCAGCAGGCGGCTCAAATGGAGAGCGTCCATGCTCATGTCACCACCCCCGAGTCGCTTCCTCGGCGCAAAAGTTCTTGATGGGTTGAAGAATACAATTGTAATGCACGCATGCGATTCCGAAGCTCCAGACTCCGCAGCCAATCAAGCGTAAGTGTATATCGAAGTTTGTCCCCTGGACCATCCCAGGCGCAAAGCAGAAGAGCAGGCCGCTGATGAGGAGAACCATCAGGGTTGATCGGCCCTTGAAGCGCCAAACCATCGGGTAAGTCCGATTCAGGCTCAGTCCGGAACAGAGGCCGGCAATGGCAGCGAAAAACATTGATGGAATAGTTTCAGCCAGCACGCAGAGATCTTGCGAGTCCGAATCCCCTGCATAGTTCAACTCGTCTGCTTCCCGGACCGCTCGATTGGCATGGCGAGCGGACATCGCGAGCAGGGCCGCGACGACGGCGAAGACCATCATTCCGACGATTGAGATCGAGGGCCTGCGCCGGTCTGCCGGGTTGAGGTCGCATGGAATCGGGACGTCGCTCATGGCGATTCCTTCCGTCGAGTCGGGCCGTCGAACAGCAACGGAGAGAGTGTCCCGTCCTCAGCCAGCGCGCGGGCCAGGGCGCGGAACATGAGGTTGTGCCCCTGGTCGTTGGGATGGTCGTCCCAGGGGGCGATCGAGACGTCGTTCGGGTCGGAATGATCGAAGGTGTCCATGATGTCCACCACGGCAATGGCGTGCCGAGCGGCGATTCCCTCCTGCTGAGCGACCAGCGGGGCGCGTACGGAGGGCGGGTCAGACTGGCCGGCGCGTGGGATCATCAGGCAGGCCAGGGGGACGCCGCGCGACCGGCAATCAGCCGCCAGCAAGCCCAACGCCTCATCGCCAAGTTCCCAGAGATGGGGGCGGAGCTTGTCCTTCAAGGCGTCCTTGAGCCGTAATTCGCCGTCCTTGCCCAGTGCCAGGTCGTCGTCCTTGATCCCGGCCTCGGCAAGAATCCGGCGCACGAAGTCATGGCGCACATCCACATGACATTGCAACACTTTGAGCAAGTGAAGCTGCGTCAATCGCGTATCAAGCATGGTGGCCGAATAGAAGACCAGATCGGGCTGAAATTCGGTCGCCTTGCGCCGGAAGACCTCGACCCGTTGTAGCGGACTGTACGCCGCCACGGCGAAGTTGAGGACCTCGAACTTCCGGGTCGAGCCCAGCCGGGCGGCCTGCGTGTTGAGCCAGTCTTCCAGGAGGTTTTCATACGTCTGCTCGGTGCCGACGCCCCATCCCATGTCGATCGACGAGCCCAAAAGCGCGATGCGGAAGGTGCCTTCGGGTTTCGCTTTGGTGTAAGGGCGGTCGCGCAGGCCGAACTGGTTCGTCGTGAACGGCTGGCCGAACACGACGCGGTTGACGTTGGGCTTTAACTCGAACAGGAGGAAGTCTTCCTTGGAATACTGGACTGCGTCGACGTCGTGGAAGCTGATCCACTGCGTCGGCTTGCCCAGGAGCCGCAAGGTCAGGCCGCCGCCGCGATCATTGAGGCCGCCGTTAATCAGGCCCTCATAATAGCCGCCGCCGCCGGCCTCGCGGTCGGCCCGGTTCAAGGACAGCGACTGGAGGTCCTGGCGGACGGACTTCGCCAAGCTGCCGGGTAAGGGGACCAGGGCCATGACGAGCACGGCGACCGTGATCAAGAGAGGCGCGAAGCGGGCTTGGAGCAGGTTCGTCATCGAGATCGGACCTCCGTCTCGGCCCCGGTTCGGAGCCATTCGGGATGAGCGGTCAGGGCCGACTCCAACCGCCCGGCCAGCCGAGCGTGCCCTTTTGTGTTGGGATGAAAATCGTCGGGCGCGATCGCCAGATCGTTGGGATCGAGCCCCTCAAACACGTCCGACAGATCGACCGTCGCCGCGAACCCGGCCCGCCGGGCCAGTCCGATCAGCTTGTCTCGCTCGGCGTCCTCGACGTCACGACCCACTCTTGGGATCAAGATCCAGACCGTCGGTACTCCGTGAGCGCGGCACTCGTTGACCATCGTTCGATAGACGTTTTCAAGGATTTGCCAGCGGTTCGGTTTGAGCAAACGAGCATACGATTTTGCGTCGCCGCCTGGGGTCGCGCCGGCCGACGTCAGGGCGTCGCGATACTGAGGGGCGTCCCAGCCGAGTCCTCGGGGCAAGAGCGCCCGCAACCGGCGCTCGTCCCAGCTCAGGTCGGCGGGGGTCGCCTCGTAGATCAACAGGTCCGGACTCAACGACCAGCCAACGCGGCGGAAGTCCTCCCAGCGCTGACCAGGGGCGTGACCTGGCACTGAGAAATTCAGCACCTCGACCCCCTGGCCGCCCGCCGCCTTCGACCGCGAGTCCAGGGTCTGCTCCGTGAGCTCCTCGAACCCCTGGCTGTCATCGACGCCCCAGCCCGAGCCGATCGAGTCGCCCACCAGGGCGATCCGCACCGTCCCCACCGGCTTGACCGCCGCATACGCCCGATCGCGCATCCCCAAAGCGTTGGTCGTCCAGGTCGCCCCCAGGTGCGTCGTTCGTAAATTGGGCTTCAACGCATATTCACGCAAGTCGTCAACCGCGAAGGCCAGCTCGCCGTACTGGAACGGGTCTCTCGGCGCTTCGCCGTGTGGTTCGGCCGGCGCGCCCGGGCTTCGCCCCGCGTCGATCAGGGTTTCATAATAGCCGCGCTCCCTCGTCTCGACGTCGGCCAGGTTCAGCCGGTCGTCCCGCAAGACCGCCCCTGCCGGCGAGAACCCGAGCGCGAGGGCCGCCGTGGTGAGCGCGAAGTCGCGAATATATGACGGAGATAGTACCATATTCGATTCCGTGTCTGATCGCTATTTTTCAGACAATTGATTGGTATCGTTCTATTGCAATCCTTGACGATGTAATCTTAGAGCCCCGTCCCGCGTCCGAGCATGGCAAGCCAGGCCCCGAGGCTGGGGCTCGACCAGAGCGACCAGAGCAACGCGATCGTCGTGAAGGTGGCGAGCGTCTTCGCCGTGCGGATGGCGATCATCCCGGGCGTGACCTCTGCGTTCTTGGGTTTCCGCTTGCGAGGAGCGCGGATGTCGATCTGGACGTTGATCAGCACCAAGGCGCCCAAAATGCCCCAGAACAAGGCATCGGGCACGCTGAAGCCCCAGGTCCCTCGAATCCAGAACGATTGATAGGCGTGCAAGGCCCAGGTCGCCACGAACACGGCCACCGTCGCCACCGCAAGCGCCAGGGGTTGCGGACGTCGGCGCAACCGCAAGGCCACCGGGTTGAAGATCACCCGGACCATGAAGTCTTTCCAGTAAATATTAATGCGTCGCCAGTAGTCAGTGAACGAGGTCGCTAGCAGGTAATTATGGTGCGTCTCAGGGAGCTGGAACCCGAAGAGGTGGAGCATTCCGCAGGCCATGTGGAACTGCCCGGAAACCCGCAGGTAGAGCAGGTAATTGCACACGAGGAAGCCCACCAGGGATGCCGCGTTGTGGACCTCGTCCGGCGTGATCAGCAGCCTGTGATAAACGAGCCGGTACAGCAAGAGATGGAAGGTGCCGCGGACCAGCATGCGCAGCCCTTGGCGCTGGACCTCGTGAACCTCGCCGGCAAACTCGCCGCGACGGAAGGCGCGGTAATCCACGACGGGGAAATGGAGGAAGCAATAGTTCGGTAGCAAAAAGAAGTAGGCGAGCGTGTCCACCAGCCGCTCTGGGCGTTCGGCGTGCTTCAATTCATAGAGATACAAGATCATGCGGAACATGAACATGGTGCCCAGGACCGGCCAGACGCTGTCGGTCATGGTCGGCAAGCCGATCAGGCCCGCGCGGCCGATGGCCAGGGCCCCTGCGGTCGCTCCGACCAAGGCGGCCCTGGCCGCCCAGGGTAAAGGAAGGTAGCAGACGCCGATCAAGACCGAGGCGAGCGCCAGGACCAGGGCAGCCGTCGTCAAGCCGAAGACCCAGGCCAGGCCGACGATCGAAACCG
>JBDTIR010000748.1:0-4175 GCA_039936275.1 Isosphaeraceae bacterium
GGTATCAGTTTAGTTTATCCTTGCGTTCGACCCCCGACTCATCGAGACTCTCCCTCATGGGACGAGAGCGGAAAATGGGTCAGAACTATTTGATTGCCGACCAGCACACGATTCGTTAGAGGGAATACCAGGTGTTGGTTCAGGAGCGGAAAATGGTTGAGCAATGGCCAGGTCAGGGCGGTTAAAGCAGATCGATCGGTGAATGCGACCATTGGGGGCCGACAACTCGAACTTGCTCTGTTCACGCCCGTCGCGATCAGGACGCAATAGCGACTTCGCGGGTGGTGGCTTGATGGTAAAACTTTATAATGAGTGGATCATGGCAATGTGGCGTAGATCACGATATTGGCCGCGATCTTGAGGGCGCTTTCATGAGTGTACCCTTTGCAGTCGGGCCCTTGGTGGCTTTCGAGGGCGCATCCGAGATCATATTTTGAATAGATGATGCCCCAGTGGTCGCGGACCTTGACGCCTTCGAGCAACGGGGGGCCTTGCTTGCCTCCGGCGGCCTTGCTGAACTGGACGTGGTGGAGGTCGTAGCCGACCAGGGTGGAATAGAGCGGGTCGTCGGGCGGAATTGGGACGAGGGCCTGGTCGGGCAAGAGCGCGGCGACGAAGGCGCGGAAGGCTGTGTCGAACGTCGTGCTGCCGCAGGCGGCGTCGGCGAAGAGGGTGCCGCCGCCTGGTTCCAGGTGCCTGCGCAAGGCTTCCAGGTCGTCCGCACCGAACGACATGGCGGCCCGGCCGTGGACGTAGATCAAGGGGAAGTTGACGAGATTGGGGTCGCCTGGACTGATCTCGCGGTGGTTGATGACCACGTCGAATTTCAAAGGTTCGGCCCGCAAGGCGTTGGTCAGGTTAGGGATCGCCAAGGGGGCGATGTTCCAGTCTCCTGCGTGCTTGAGCTTGGCGATCTGCAAGGCCCCGCGCTTGGGCACCTCGGTCGACCGCCTGGTGACTTCGCGCACGACCAGTTTGTCGGCCGGCATCTCGCGGCCGGTCGCGTAATCAATGATGTTCTGGCCGACGCGCAATGACTTGATGACCTTCGCATTCTGAGGATGCGACTCGATGTGGTTCCAGAAGCAAGACAGGTCTTGGGGCGAGTAAACAACAACGGTGCGGCAGCCGTGTTCGATGCCCCAGAGGGGATGGACGTCGGGGCTGAGCAGGTGTCTGCTGCGCCAGATGGCGTGTTCTTCGGCCAGGGGGTGGAGTTGGTATTCGGGTTCTGGAAAGATGTCTTCCATCAAGGCGCGGAACCCTTGATCGAATCTGGGGCGGTCGCAGCAGGCTTCGGCGACGATCGTGCCGCCTTGCTCGACGTACTCGCGCAGATTTGCTTTGGCCTGGTCGCCAAAGTGGGGAGCTTCATGGCCGTTGAAATAGAGGATGGGGGCCTGGAGCAGGTCTTCGACGCTGGCGGTGCCGGGATCGACGGTTTGCCAGGTGAGCAGGTGTCCCCAGTCTTTCGAGATCACATCAACGAGGTTACGGATGTCGTCTTTGTCGTTGTCCCAGTCGCGTCCGGGACCGTGGCGGAGCTTGTTGATCAGGACGGGGGCACGCCCTTTGGACAGGAACAGGAGCGCGAAGCTGGTCGTGATGACGTCGCCGTTCCAGGCGCCGGAGAGTCGGTCTTGTTCGCGGACCATCTCTTCGGCCCCTTCGTGATACCAGTCGTGTGCTCCGAAGTATCGTTGGCCGGAGAGTCTGCCGGCGCGTTCGAGGCCGTAGAGGTAGTAATATTTCCACTGAGCGCCGCCGCCGACATTGGTATCGACCCGAAAGTTGGCGGCCAACCAGTCAATCCCGCGCTGAAGTGAGGGGTCGACGCCAACCCTACCGCAGTGGTGGATGGTCTCGCCGATGAGTTCTTCTTGCCCTTGAACCAGGCTCAGGCCCGAGATCACCAGGCTTGAGATTCCCGCGCAGGTCATGCTGGCCGACGGCGAGGCCCGCTGGTTGAGCGTATACGCCCAGCCTCCGCTGTTGCTCTGGGAGCGTTCCCAGTAGTCGCGAGCCGACATCCAGATCTCCCGGCTGATCGGCACGCCGGCTTCTCGCGCGGCGTTGAGGCCGAGCAAGGCGTACTGCGAGTTGGAATTGTCGCCGATTGAAGGTGGAATGGCGGTGTAGCTCCATGAGCCGCCGCCCGGGGAGCCGCGTCGGTTGCGCTGGCCGGCCTGGGCCGCTTCCAGCCATGCGGCGTTTTGCACGATCCGGTTGCGGAATGTGACCGGACCCGCCGCGGAGAAGACCATGGTTTGAAGCGCGACGGCGTAAGTGTTATTCAAGACTCCCGGGCCAAATTGCGCCTGGTGTCGCAAGGCGGCGTTGATGCTCGGCGAATCAACCGGCTCGCCGGCTGTCAAGAGGGCAAGCGTGACCAGGCTGGTCACGCCGTTCTGCCCTGGCCACGATCCGTCTCGGGCCTGTCTGGTCTGAAGGAAGTGGACCCCGTCTTTGATCGCGGTCTCGACCTGCTCGCGAGTCACGTCGGCCTGCGCATCGCGGCCGTCGACGTGGGCAAGGATCGTCAAGGCCAGTAGAGTCGGCCACAATTGCGGAGTGTTGCGAGCCATGAAAAGGGCCTCTCTTTTCCGCATAAACCGGCTCTGTTTAACTCGACGGCTCGCTTTTTGGATCGTTTCGGTCGGTCGAAACCCGAACCTCGTCGTGATTTGATCCTACACCATCGCCGACTCGAATCCTCGACCGGATGATCGTTGCCGCGCGAACCGAACCGCTTGATGCATGCAAGGATATCCGAAACGGGTCCAGGATGGCAACGCTTCAGATCAGAGGTGAAGAGTGGCGTTGAGCGTGACCACCCGGGCTGAGGGGCCGTCGTACTGAATCAGGTTGATGCCGCCGTTGGATTGGCGGAGGCTCCGGGCGAGGTCGATCGGCAGGCCGAGCAGCGTGGCGAGATAGGCTCGATTGACGACGTTGTGGCCGACGACGATGATTTGCTCGCCGAGGTGAGCGTCGGCAAGGTCGGCGAGCGTAGGACCGACCCTGCGGGAGACGTCAAGAAAGGACTCACCATCAGGGTACGCCGTGGCGCCTGGATCGGCGTGGAACCGAGCGTGCTGGTCAGGGTCTTGTGCCTGGGCTTCGGTCCAGGTCAAGCCTTCCCAGCGGCCGATGTCGGCCTCGATCAAGGCGGGGACGGCGACCGGGTCAAGCCGATGGGGCAGGGCGACGATGGCGGCTGTCTCAAAGGCGCGGGCCAGGGGGCTGGTATAAACCGCGGTGATCGGCAACGTCGCGAGCGCCCCGGCCGCTCGGCGGGCCTGGTCCTGGCCCTCGGGGTCGAGCGAAGGGTCAGAGCCTCTGCCTTGAAGGCGATAAGGAACCAGGCGGTTCAAGGCTGTGGCGCCGTGGCGAAGCAGATAGACCAGGGTCGTCACGAGGAAATCCTTGAAGGCGAATGGCGAGAGATTTACATGAATATAAATATATAATCATGATGCATATTTATGTGGAATTCAAGGGGCGGAGACCCGGGCCGAGGGCGCGGCGGCCGGCGACGATCCGGGCGGCGACGCGGACCGCTTCGACCAGGCTGGAGGTTTCGGCCCGACCTTGCCAGGCAATGTCAAAAGCGGTGCCGTGGGCCACGCTGGTACGGACGATCGGCAGGCCGAGCGTGACGTTGACGGCGTGGTTGAACCCGATGGTTTTGAGCGCGACATGCCCCTGGTCGTGATACATGGCGACGACGGCGTCGAACTCACCGGCAATCGCCCTGACAAACAGGGTATCGGCGGCCACGGGGCCTGTGACGTCAATGCCGTTGGCCCTCGCCCTGGTGATGGCCGGCGTGAGGATTTGCTGTTCCTCGTCGCCGAACAGGCCGTGCTCGCCGGCATGCGGGTTCAAACCGGCGACCGCTACGCGAGGCGGCCGACCGCCGGTCAAGGGGCGCAACGCCAGGTCGGCCAAAACGATCGTGCGGAGCACCCCGGGGATCGTCAAGAGGCTGAATACCTGGCGTAAAGGGACGTGCAAGGTCGCGTGGACCACCCCCAGGCCCGAATCCCCGGCGCCAACGGGTGGGCCGATGTAGAGCATCATCGAGAAGTCGGTGACGCCGCAGCGTTCGGCCAGGATTTCGGTATGCCCCGGGTGCGTGATGCCGCCGAGACGGAGCGATTCCTTGTTCAAGG
>JBDTIR010000749.1:0-2029 GCA_039936275.1 Isosphaeraceae bacterium
CCCTGGTGAAGACCTCCGTGGCGGCATCAGACTTCCCAGCGTCAAGCAAGGCGGTTCCCCACTCGATCCGCAAGGAGTCGGGGGCGTCAGCTTTCAAGGCGTCGGCGGCGGCAAGGGCGTCTCGCCAGCGGGCCAGCATGACCAGGCATTGAAGCTGGCGGAGCTTGGCGGTCAAGACCCACTCGGCGGCTTCGGGACCGGGGGGAGGGTCGGCGATGTACGCGGAGAAGAGGGGCTCGGCGCGGTCGGCGTCACCCCCTTGGTAGTCGGCCTCGGCCGACCAGAACCGGGCGTCCTGAACATAGGGGAACTTGGGATACTCGGCGACGATCCTGGCGAACAAGGGGGCGGCGGCGGGCCACTCCGCTTGCTCAACCCGGGTCTGAGCCATCCGGAAGAGGGCGAACGGAATCAGGGTCGGGTCGGCCTTGCTCCCGTCCGCCACCAAGGGGGCCAGCAACGGAGCCACCTTGGCGTACTCCTTGGCGTTGAAGGCGAGATTGGCCAGGTTCAGCCGGGCTTCGTCAGCCTTTGGGCCGTCGGGGTGGTCGGTCAAGACCCTGGTGAAGACCTCCGTGGCGGCATCAGACTTCCCAGCGTCAAGCAAGGCGGTTCCCCACTCGATCCGCAAGGAGTCGGGGGCGTCGGAGCCTTCGCCAGCCTCGGGGTGGTCGTCCAGGTATCGGCCGAAGGCGTCGGCGGCCTCCTCGGGACGATCCAACCGGACGAGCAAGCGGGCGCGGGCCAGCATCGCAGGACCGCTCTGGTCGGTCTTCGTGTATTTTTCAATGACATGTTCATAAGTCTGAATCGCCCCGTTGGGGTCGTTGGCCGCGTCGAGGGCGTGGGCCCTTGCCAAGGCGGCGTCAGGGGCGAGCGGGCCATCGGGGTCGGCCTTGAGCAGTTCGGCGAAGGCGTCGGCGGCCTCGACGGGCTGTTTGGCCTGAAGCAAGGACCAGCCGAGGCCGGAGAGGGCCTTGACGCGGTCGGCGAGGTCAGCCCCATCGGCGGCGAGCCGGAAGAGGTCGGCGGCCTTGGGGAAGTCCTTGTCGGCCAGGGCGTCTTCGGCCAGGTTGTAGCGGGTTCTGGTCAGGGCTTGGCTCTTGGGAAACTCGGCCGAGAGCCGGTCGAGCGCCGCTTGAGCGGCCTCGTTCTGGCCGAGGTGATGATGGGCCAGGGCGAGGTAGGCCAAGGCGGTCGCGACGGCGGGATCAACCGGCTTGGCGGCGAGGTACGTTTCCAAGGGGGGGATGGCGTCGGCGTAGCGTTTGGCCTCGAAATGGGCCTGACCGAGCACGAACCGGGCGCTCGCGGCCAGAGGGGCGGCGGGAGAGTTCGACAGCTCATTGAGGATCGAGACCGACTTATCCCCCTGACCGTCGGCCCGGTAGGCCAGGCCGAGATAGTAGCGGGCCGACCAGGCGGTCTGAGGGGTTGCCGGCGGATCGAGGGCCAGGACGCTGGTCAGTTCCTGGATCGCCTCATTGGCCTTACCTTCGGCCAGGGCGGCGCGGGCGTCGAGCACCCGGGCCTCGGCCAGGAGCCGGCTCTTGGGATACTGGCTCGCCAGGCGGGCTGCCAGGGTTCTGGTTTCGGCCAGAGCCCCGCCGTCCAGGGCCAGGGTCGCGGCGCGCAGAAGGGCGTCGTCGGCCCAGAGGTCCTTGGGAGACTCGTCGGCCAGCTTCTTGTAGCGGGCGCGGGCTTCGTCCGGCTTTTGCTCCAGTTCCAGGGCTTGCGCCGATCGGTAGAGGAGCATCGGGACCAGGGAGGAACCGGCGAACCGGGTCAGGGCGTCGTCCCAGACTTCGCGGGCCTCGGCCGCCTTGCCGCGTTCCAGAAGCGAGCCGCCGAGGGCGTAGGCGGCCTGCGCGGCGAGGTTCGCCGGGGCGTTAGCCGCTAGAGTCTTGAGCACGGCTTCGCCCTCGTCGCGGCGGTCGAGCTTGAGCAAGACCTCGCTCTTGTGCAGTTTGGCCTCGGCCGTCAAGGGGCTGCGCGGGGCGTCGCGTTCGAGGGCTTCATAGGCGTCGAT
>JBDTIR010000750.1:0-5134 GCA_039936275.1 Isosphaeraceae bacterium
GCACCGCCACAAGTCGGGGTCCACGCGCCAGGGTGTCGCCATCGTTCGGTCCTCATTTGATTGAACTACGATCAGTAATCATGATTGTAGATATTTCAGTGATTCAAGGCTTAGTTTATTGATGATATTTAATAATTTTGTAAGTAATTGATTGATGCGATATTTAATTTTAAAGAGTGACCATGACTTACTCACCCACAAGACAGTATCCGAG
Source organism: Isosphaeraceae bacterium (assembly GCA_039936275.1). Lineage (GTDB taxonomy): Bacteria > Planctomycetota > Planctomycetia > Isosphaerales > Isosphaeraceae > JBDTIR01. The sequence continues at coordinate 215 of JBDTIR010000750.1, forward strand.
CCGGCTCCAGATTGGCATCAGGCGGGCCCCCGGCCATGCGTGCGCGATCAAGTGTGCAGGATCAAAAGAGCAATCGAGGGCCATTGCCGCGAAGTCACGATCGAGGCCGAGAAACTGGACCCACCAGAGGTCCAGGGCAGGCACGCCCAGGAGGTGGCCGATTCCGAACCGGCCGAGGTCGGGGCGTTCGTCGGCAATGATCACAGGCGCGCCGGGTCGGGCCACCCGGCGCATCTCGGCGAGCGCGGCGGCGTGATCGCGAAAAAAATTGAAACCACCGATGCAAAAGACGGCGTCGAATGTCGCGTTAAGAAACGGCAGGGCCTCGGCCTCAGCCCAGGTCAAGCGGCCCGCGAGTTCCGGGAAGCGATCAAGGCACCCGACGAGTTGGGTCCGGGCGATGTCCACGCCGTAGACCGTCCAGTTCTTCGGTAAGAGCGTTAGGTTCTCGCCGTCGCCGATTCCGACTTCGAGGACTCTGGCCTCGGCGACGTTCGGCAGGTGGCGTAAGATCTGATTTCGAGCCCGAGCCTGACCCCCTTGGAGCCGCAAAAAAGCCCGCTCCCAGGGGCGAAACCGTTGCCAGGCGGGACCGTCATAGAAGGCCGCCGCGACTCGATTTCGCCCGGTCAAAGGCCCGATTGCCGAGAAGATGCCGTCTTGCACGGGGTACGCGCGTCCGCAGGCTGGACAGCGGTCGAGCCCTTCGAGCGCGGCGGCACACGCAAGACAGCGCGACAGCGATGCAGCGGGGTCGATAAACTTCGTGATATTTGTTGGTTCAATTGCCATGTTTGATCTGGGAGTGAATTCGATCAAAACTGATATTGATCTTCGGCCAGGGCCCGAGGACCGGCGCGGTCCATCATCCAGTCGAATACGGGGCCGGGGAAGCGGCGGACCAGGCCCATCCCCGTGGCGGCCCGTCGAGGGAATATATAATCACGAGGGCGGCGCTCGATCACCCGGACGAGGTGGCGCGCGGCCTCTTCGGCTTCGAGCATCGGCACAGGCTTGCGGAACGGCGTGGCGACGGTCATGCCGGTGCGGACGAACCCCGGGCAGACGTTTGTGACGGCGATCCCTCGACGTTTCAAGGCGGGCCGCAAGCCTTCCAGGTAGATCGAGAGTGCGGCTTTCGACGCCGAGTATCCGGGCATCCAGGGGAGGCCGCGGAACCCCGCCACGCTCGAAAGGCCGACGAGATGGCCGGAGCCACGCGCGAGCATTCCCGGCAAGACCATCTCGATCGTCTGCGCCACGCCCAGAACGTTGACCTCGAGCATTCGACGCAATCCTGGCGTGTCGAGGTCAAAGACGGTGGACATCGTGCCCAACCCCGCGCAGGCAATCAGGGCGTCGGTCGGGCCGACCCGGGCTTCCAGGTCGGCGACGGCCGCGCGCAGGGCCTCTCGGTCGCGAACGTCGGCGCACGATTCCGCGACAATCGCGCCAGAGGTTCGCAACTCGTCGGCCAGTTCTCGAAGGGGGTCCGAGGCAAGATCAATCAACGCAAGCCGGTATTGGTTCGCGGCCAGGGCCCGCGTTGTCGCTCGGCCGATCCCCTGGGCTGCGCCGGTCAACAGAACAACGGTTTCGGTTGGTTTCATGTGGATCGTGTTATTAAAATTCATTGAACATCTGTGTTATTTTCGCAGGTCAAATTGATGTACTGGTAAGCGAGTGCGCGCTCGTGATTGATGGCTGGTTCGCTGGCCTTTGAATGGAGAGAGAATTCAAGAAGTCGCCGACGAGCTTGACGAACGCTTCCGGGTTTTCTTCGGGGCCTCGGTGCTTGGCCCCTGGAACGAGGGCGCGGCGGCAGTCTGGAAGGTGTTTGGCGAGGTAGTCGGCCGTGGCGAGGAACGGAGACTCTTCGCCGTAAAGGGCCAGAACGGGCTGGCGGACGTCGGCGATTCGGTCGGCGGTCAGGCCGGCGACGGCCTTGCTGTCATCGCCGCAGGTGGTTTGACCGAGGCGCATGAGCCGTTCGAAGCCGGGCAAGCCGACGGCGCGGCGGAATCGCAAGAGGCAGTCGCCGTCGAGATGAAGAACTTGATCAAAGAACTTGCCGATGTCGTACCAGTGTTCATCAGAAAGGAGCACGCCCGCGTCACTGGCCTCCTGGCGGAAGTTCTGCCAGTGGCCCCAACGGCTCACGTCTTCCAGGTGGCGCAAGGCTGGGAAATAGGGGTCGGAGAGCACGGCGGCGGAGACGCGCTCAGGATCGAGCGAGGCGGCGTGCAAGGCGACCACCGCGCCGAATGAGTGACCGACGAGGCAGGCGCGGTCGATGCCGAGCGTGTCCATGAGGGCGAACAAATCAGCGGTGTGGTCGGCCGAGGTGTAGTGCGTGGGTGGGGCGTCGGTGTAACCGTGCCCGCGCAGGTCGTAGGCGGTCACGCGATGCGACTCGGCGAGCGTGACCATCGCCTTGCAGAGGAACCAGATCGAGAGGTCGCCGGTGACGCCGTGGATCAAGACGACGTCGGGGCCTGCGCCGGCCTGCTGGACGTGGAACCGGAGGCCATTGACCTGTTGAAAAGGCATGCGCGGGTCCTTTGATCAGAGATTGCGGCGGAGAAACGCGACCAGGGCGGCGAGCGTGAGGTCGCGGTCGGCTCGGGTGCCGATCTCGGCCATGAGGTCGGCGAACGGCAAGGGGCGGCCGTAGTGCGTCTGAAGCGCCTCGCCGAGCACGACCGCATCGATCGACGCCAGGCCGAGATCGGCGAAGAACCGCGTTTCCAGGCTGATCCCGCCGGGCAAGTCGCGGCCGAGAGCGTCGCGCAGTACCCGGGCCACATCAGTCAAGAGTTGAGAATCCGTGTCCGTGCTCATAATTCAAGCCTTCCCGCCTGTGCCCAGGCCCAGATATATTCACCACGGCGCACGGTAGGGATGTGGATTGGATCAAATGATGAGCCCGCGAGCGGCGGGCTGAGCTGGACAAGCATCATTCCCGTGTTCACGTCGGCGTCGATCACCTCAAAATTCGATTCTTGATCATCAAGGCCGGTCGCCCTGGCCGCGGCGCGTCGGGCGGTTCGGACGCGGGAGACCCATTCGGGAAGCGAGAGAGACATGCTTGAAAGATGATCAAAGAACGATTGTTCGGCGGCGGACATTGTGAAGGACTCGAAGTTCGCGCCCCGGGCTTCGATCCGCTCGACGTCGATGCCGACGCGCGCCTTGGGGTCACTTGCAGCCAAGGCGACGGCGACGCCGTCGGCGTGGGCGATCGAGACCTTTGGAAGATCAGCGCGAGTGGGTTCCAGATGTGATCGGATGAAGGGGCGATCTTGCGAGTCGTGCTCGATCAAAAGGTCCGCTGGATAAACCGGCGCTCCACCCTGGTCGAGCCAGAGGCGGCGGACGGCTTCCTTGGCCGCGATCAAGGCCCAGAGTCGTTGCGATCGGAGCGAGTCAGGGCAGCGGTTGTCGGTGATCGAGGCGCGTTCAGCAGGGCCGAGTTGGGTCCACTCCAGGACGTCGCGCCAGACCGGGCGGCCCATGTCGGCAGGCGGTTCCAGCCAGACGGCGGCGAGGGCGGGATCGAGCAGATTGAGCCGCTCGCCGATCAGCACCGTATTGGGCTGGCGGAAGACGTCTCGGTAACGTCCAGGCCAGTAAAACCGCCAGTCTTCCCAGCCTTTCAGACGCATCCAGACCTGGCCGGACGGGCCGATCAGGTCGGCGTCCACCCGGACCCGGTGTCGTTCAGCGTCTTGAATCGCGATCCGGCAGACGACCTCGGACCCTTCGGCGGGGTCGTCGCCGTAGAAGGTGAGTTCGGCCAATCGTAGAGGGAACATCACATCCCCTTCACGTAACTGATCGAGACCCCAGCACCCGAGCAAGTGAGTGAATGAATCAAGAATGATCGCGTCGGTGAGTAAGCCGCCCGTGTCGGTTTCGCGGAGCAAGCCACGGCGGGGAAGAACGCGCAAGACGCCTTCGATCCCGGCCGGCGACGAGGGGCCGACCTGGATCAAGGCTTGCAGAGCCGGGCCGTGAAAGAGCCACTGATCACGGTAAAGTTCCTCGGCGTCGAACCGGCAAGGACCTGCGCTTTCGCGATCGATCTCGATCGGTTCGGGGGCGTCGGCTCGGCCTTGGCCGAACACGGCGATCCCATCAACCACCGGCCCGTCCGACCTGGCCTTTGGAGTTTGGGCGTTGCCGAGATTAAAGACCTCGACGCGGACTTCGTCCGGTCGTTCGGAATCGCACCTGGCATGGATTTCCAGGGTGACGGGTTCGTCCTCGAAGCGAATCCAACGATTCGCCCGCACGTCGCGCAGGGCTTTGAGCACCTGGTCGGGCCTGAGCACCGCGGCGGCTTGCGCGAGCATCTCGGCCATCACGGTGAAGGGCAAAACCGGCAACCCTTTGCGATCAGGATCGAGTGCTGAGACCTTGCGCCCGCCAAGGGTATGGTGCTCGGCCACGGGATCGTCGCGCTTGTCGAGTAAACGAGTGGAGATCAACTCGCATCCAGGGATGAGGGTCCGGATTTCTCCGACCCAGGGGCCGACCGTCGCCTTGTGGTGCGGTGCTGGTTCGAGAAGTTCGACCACCTGGCGGAGTGTGCGGCAATGGGTGAGTCGGTCGAGATCGAGCCCTTCGGGGACGTACCCGAGGGTTTGCAGGTCGCCGAGGACCTCAACGCGCTTGATCGAGTCGATGCCAAGGTCGGCTTCCATGTCGAGATCGAGGCCGAGCATCTCGACCGGATAGCCGGTGCGCTCGGCGACCAGGTCGATCAGGGCCCGCTCGGCCGTTGGCAAAGCGGACGCGGCGGCCTCAGGAGCGATTCGTTTTTGGTCTGTGGAAGGGTGGTCGATGGGCACTGAGTTCGTCGGTGGATAAGGACGATAACCGTTACTCAACGGCTCGGCAGCGTTCGCATGAGAGCGG
>JBDTIR010000751.1:0-5456 GCA_039936275.1 Isosphaeraceae bacterium
TGCCAAGCCGCCTTGCGGCCAGCGCGCTCCGCAAAGGTATAGCCTTGACGGAGACCGACGGCCACGACCTGCTGGAATGCCGCGTCCTCCTCGCCGCGTTCCAAACACGCGATGACCGGCAGGATCTCGCGACCCGGCCCGCCGTATTGGATCAGCGCTGAGAAGTCGAGCCCCATCGTATTCCTGCGAAGCCCATCGCGTTCCGCCGCCTAACGCCAAGGTTCAGCGACCCCAGTCACATTGGCGAGCGTCCATCGGGTATACCACCTATTGAGCGATTGGGCCGGCGTTGTTCCGGCGGGCAATCTTCTGGAGAATCCATGCACGAATGAGGTCTTCACGCGAAACGCCTTTAGCTTGGGCCATTTGCTCGACCGCTTCGGCCTCGCGTGATTCCAGGGACACTTTGATCGCGGTCCCACGAACGAAGACCGGATCGGCGACCTCGTCGAGTTCGCCTTCAAAATCAGTCAGGTCGTGGGTATCCCAGAACTCGGCCAACTCCTGGATGGAGTCAGTCTTCGGTAACTTCAGCGTCTTCATCGGTCCTTCCATTTGCGGTAACGACGCTTCTCGCTCGCGGTCATCTCCCTAGCGGTCACGGGATATCCGATGCCGTCAGGAAATCGGATCACCACGCAGAAGCGGTAGCGACCGGCGCCGGTTTGCCCCAAGAGATAGTATATCGGGTTCTCTCCTTCGGATTTAGCCCTTTGCACCAGGGACTTGCCAATGCACGCTTCCTCGACCTCCTCCGGCGTGACCCCATGCCGGGCAATGTGCTCGATCCGCTCCTCGGGCCAGATGAATTCGTCGATTCTCATGCCTAGAGTCGATACGACCCCGACCCGGTTCATTGCGCCGCGAGGTTAGGCGGCGGATCTCGAAGTGCTTCGACTTCAAGTCTACCGCAAAACAGGCGGGGCGTGGTGATGCTGGCGATCAGGAGTCGTTAAACGCTGGCGACGCTCGTTCCGGTGCTCGGCTCAGCGGCGGACGACGCCCGGGTTCTCGGCGTTCGAGGCGATCACACGTTCGAGGCGGTCCAGGGTGGACTTGGTCGCTCCTTGATCGCGCCAGAGGATACGACCTTGGCGATCGACCAGGATCATGGTCGGGAACGCCTGGACGTTCAAGGCCCCTTGAAGCGGGCAGGGCTGACCGTCTGCTTCGCCCAGAAGCACCGTGTAGTTGATTCCGAGCCGATGCGCGGCGGCCTCGACGGCAGCGGTTCGCTCAGGCGTCGTCCCTTGCTCATAGGCGACGCCGACGACTTTCAGGCGACTGGGACCAAACCGGCTTTGCAATTCGACCAGATGAGGAATCGACTGCACGCAAGGTCCGCACCAGGTTCCCCAGAAGTCAATCAGGACGAGATCAGCGTCGAGGTCCTTGAAGCGAACGGGCTGGCCTTGAAGGTCTGGAAGTTGGAAATCAACCAGGCGGCGCTGCTTGGCGTCGAACTTGCACGATGCATGGACCACCTCTCCCTGGCCGCGAGTGATCTTGAGCAGGCCGCCTGATCGGTTCGGTTCCGTGTGCTTGGCTCGCGCCTTGGTCAACGAGGCGGACCTGGCCAGAGTCGGCAGGACTTTGGAGTCCACATCGCCCCAGGTCGGCCGCTTGGCGTTGGAGACGGTCGGCTCGGCCTCGGGTTTTGGTTCCTCGGCGTCGGTCGGCGTCTCAGCGTCGGGCCCTGGTTCGGGATCAGGCGTTTTGGCTGCTGGTGGTTCAGCCGAGGGCGGCTCCGAATCCTGGCTCATTGCCGCCGCGGTCGGTTCGGTCGATTTGGCCTCAGAAGCAGAAGGCAACTCGGCGACGGGCGGCTCGGCGATGGGCGGCTCGGCGATGGGTGGAATCTCAGCGACAGGCGGTATGGATGGAGCGGGATCAAGGGTGGTCGAAGCCTCGGGCGCCGGGTCGGCGTTCGGCGTGATGCCCGGAGGTTCGACGGGTGCGGGGTCCGGGGTATCCGCGGCGGGAACGGGATCCGGATCAGGAATTGTGGGCGGTGGAATGGCCGGTTCGTTGGTCGCTGAGGGGAGGTCCGGGATCGTGGGCGGATCGACGCTCGGGGACGTTGCGGGGGCGATCGGCGGCGGGTCGTCACGCTCGATGGCTGGCTCAGGGCTGAACCCGGGGTCCAAGGCCCTGGTTTCCGGGGAATCGTCGGGAATGGTCGGGATCGGAGGAGCGGCCGGTACACTCGAAGGCGGAGGAAGCCCGACCTCGCCGGCTCGCGAAGGCGGCAACGGATTGAGGTCTGCTTCGGGTTCCGATCCGGCTGGAGCGAGTTCCGGGGCTCGGCGGCTCGGCCGATCATGCGGCGCGTCGATGATCGGCTCGCGGTCGTCGGGTGGATTGAGGGCGGGAGGGAGCGGATTGACCTCCTCGGCGATCGATCCGGGGGCATCCTTTGATGGAATCGGCTCGGTCAGATCAGACGCGACGGCCGTGGGGTCTTCGGTGCTTGACAAGGCCCGGACGTCGCCGCGTCGCCAGCCGCGCCCGGGCGTCATTGCCGCCTCGGGGGCGTCGTCGGGATCGTATCTCCGACCTGTGGGAAAGGGTGCCTCGTCGGGCAAGGGGAGGTCGTCCTCGTTCACCGAGAAGGGTTCATCCTGCTCGTATTCGTCCTCGAAGACCGAGGCCTCCGATACTGGCCGGACCCGCGACGACGGTTTGGCCGAGCTGCGTTGGTCGGGGTCCGCCAACGAGATCAAGACCCGTCGGGACGGAGCCCTGGCCACTTGCTGGCCGACCAATCGGGGGCCTTCCGCATCGTCCCCTTCGGCGACCAACGTATAGGAGGCGTCGGGTCGCAAGCCGTGCAGAGTGAACCCGCCGGCCTCGTCGGTGCGGGTCCGAACCAGGCGACCTGCCGATGCGCCTCCGACGGCCACGCGGACCTCAGCGTTGGAGGCGGGGTGGCCTTGGGCGTCGAGCACACGGCCGGAAATCTGGCCTTCGGACGCCACCCGGAGGTCGGGCGAGTCGTTGCCGACGGTCACGGATTCGCCCATCGCGCCCGCCACGATCGAGACGGGCTTGTCGCCGATTGACGTCACTGTCCGCACTTTCGGGACATGGGCGAACCGTGCCCCGGTGACACTGGCGCAGCCGGCACCGATCAAGGGGACGAAGGTCAGGAGGAGAGTGCGACTCATGGTGTGCATATGTGAGGATACCTCCTGGTCGGTCTGGGACCAGCCGCCGACGAGCCAAAAGGTCGGGCTCCGCCCGCCCCAATGCGCCATGGTCCTTCGGCCGATCCACGGGTTGAAGACCGACCACGATCACCCGGCCGCTCAGGTCTTTTGTCTGCTCTTCTTCTTGAATTCGGCTGTTGGCTCGAGCGACTTGAGCGAATCTTTTCGAAAACGATCGGGACTCAATTGCTCGACGCTACCTCTTGCCAGGCGGCGCGGAGCAAGGCGCGGACCTGTTCCGCGTCCTTCGCCCCGGGCTTGGCGTTGAGATAGATCGCAAGTGGATCAATCGCCTCGCCAGGGCGATCAGCTCGCAGGCAAGACACGCCCAGATCGCGGTGTTCGAGAGGGTCGTCGGGGACCAGGGCGACCAGGCGGCGAAGCACGGGCAAGACGGCGGTGAACTCTTGATCTCGCAGGTACACCGCCTTGAGGTTGCGCAAGATCCTGGCCACGATCAACGACAAAGGGGCTGGTTCAAGTTGCTGGTCGGTCAAGGTGATCGCTTGCTCGGTGACTTCCTCGATCCTACGCTCGCACCCCTGGCGATCGAGCAAGGCCCCGCCGTGAAACGGGTCCACGAACAAGGTCGATGGACCTTGACCCGTGCGCAAGATGAAGTGGGCGGGCAGGTTCACGCCGTCCATCGTCAACGCGAGCCGCTCGGCCACCGCCCTGTAGAGCACGGACAGGCTGATCGGAATGCCTTCGCGACGGTCGATGACCTCGTTGAGATAACTGTTGCGCGGGTTGTAGTAATCCTCGGTGCTGCCTTGAAATCGTTCTTCAATAAACAAGACCCAGTTGATCTGACCGATCACTTGCCCGGGCGACGCCCCCGACGGGCAACGCTGGCGGACCCGCTCGGCGAATTCGTCGATTTTGTCAAGATAGGTGCCTGGAATCAGACCGGGATGGGCGTCCCTCGCGATCTCCAGCGCGATCAAGGTCAGGTCGGCCCGAGGGTCTCCCTCAAGCAGGCGGAGGAATTCAGGACTGCCTGCGAATGGGGTCGGCACGCGAACCTCAACAAACGGGTCGGCCTGTTTGGCCCAGCGACTCAAGACGGCATCGCCCATCATCGGCAAAGAAGGCCAGGCGGCACGAGTCGCCAAAGGCGGGTCGAAGCCCCCTTGCCGATGGCGCGGCGGTCAGTTTACCCTGACAAGGGTCTGGTATCTCGAAACTTGGAGGTTTTCCAGTGTCCGACAACCTTGACGCCTTGCTCGATCGAGCCCGATCGATCCGCGCTGACATTCTTCGTTGTACCACGGAAGCCGGCTCTGGGCACCCGACCAGCTCGCTTTCGGCCGTCGAGGTGTTCACCGCCCTCTACTTCGGCGGGTTCTTGCGGTACGACCCTCAGAATCCGCAATGGCCCGACCGCGACCGCTTCATCCTCTCAAAGGGACACGCCGCGCCTGTTCTTTATTCCACCTTGGCCGAGGCCGGCTACTTTCCCAAAGACGAGTTGATGACCCTGCGCAAGTTGGGCAGCCGGCTTGAAGGCCACCCCGACATGCACCGCTTGCCAGGAGTCGAAGCCTCAACCGGCTCGCTCGGCCAGGGGCTCTCGCTCGGCGTCGGCCATGCGTTGGCCGCCCGGATTGACAAGAAAGACTATCATACTTATGTGATGACCGGCGACGGCGAGCTTAACCAAGGTCAGGTCTGGGAGGCTGCGGCGTCGGCCGCCAAGTTCGGCCTGGACAACCTGACCCTGATCGTCGACCGCAACCACTACCAGCAGACCGGAGCGGCCGAGGAGGTCCTGAACATGGACCCGATCGACGGCAAGTTCAACGCCTTCGGCTGGCGGACGTTCACGATCAACGGCAACGACATGGGCGAGGTCGTTACCGCCTTGACCCGCGCCCGCGCCATCAAGGACCGGCCCACCTGCCTGGTTTCGCTCACTCATAAGGGCCAGGGGATTTTACCCTTGCTCCAGAAGCTCGGCGACGTGAATTTCCACGGCAAGCCCATTCCCGAGAAAGATCTCGCCGAAGCCCTCGCCGAAGTCGGCAACAGCTAGGTCGGTTCGGACCCCAGATCAATCCTATCTTATCGCGATTCGGCTGGGCAAACGCAGAGTGCGGGCTATCGTCGAGACGGAAAGAAAGGTGGAGCGGACATGGCGGGAGCAACTTCGACAGACAGAACCAAGAGACCGATGGGCAAGGCCACTCGCGACGCTTTCGGACGCGCCCTGGAAGCCTTCGGGGGCGATCATCCCGAGGTCGTCGT
>JBDTIR010000752.1:0-4523 GCA_039936275.1 Isosphaeraceae bacterium
CAGCCCGGGGCCGTTCAACACGCTCGAAGAGATCGACGCGTTCCTGAACGCCCTGACCGCGATTACCGCCGACGTGCTCTGAACCTCATCGGCGCGGGGCTTTCTGACGGTGGGCCCGCGTTGTATACTGAACGATCGTTCGGTTGGACGCGAGGCGCGAGTCTTCTCATGCGAATGATGTTTGATCAACGCCAGACGTTCCTTATGTCCACCGTCGCAGTTGCGGCGGCTCTTGGATTACAGGCGGCGGCGACTCCGGTTGAGAGGCCGGGCATGGACAGGGTCGAGCTGGTTGTGGACCCGAACACCGCGCCTCCCGAAGTGCTTGCGGCCCTGCCCAGGCTTGGCCCGACCCTGGTCGGCCGGATTGAGGAAGCCAGGTCGATCGCGCCCTTCGCGTCGCTGGACGACCTGGACGACCGGGTTCAGGGGATCGGCCCGGCGACGATCCCGATCCTGCGTCCCCATCTTCGCGTCGTCCTTGCGCCGATGTCCTTCACGAGCCCCTGACCCAATCATGCCCGACTTCGATCTGGTCAGTCCTTATCCACCGGCCGGCGACCAACCCCAGGCGATCGATGAGCTGGTTCGCGGCATCCAGGAAGGCAAGCCTCGCCAGACCTTGCTCGGCGTGACCGGCTCGGGCAAGACGTTCACCATGGCCAACGTCATCGCCAGGCTGGGCCGTCCGGCCCTGGTCATGTCTCACAACAAAACCCTGGCTGCGCAGCTCTACGGTGAGTTCAAGGAATTCTTCCCCCACAACGCCGTTCGCTACTTCGTCAGTTATTACGACTATTACCAGCCTGAAGCATATATTCCTCAGAGAGACATCTACATTGAAAAAGACGCCTCGATCAATGACGAGATCGAGCGGCTTCGCCTCGCGTCAACCAGCGCTTTGGTCAGTCGCCGCGACGTGATCGTCATTGCCAGCGTCTCCTGCATCTACGGCCTCGGCTCGCCCGAAGACTATCGCAAGATGATGGTCTACCTCAAGCTCGGCGCGATCGTGGATCGCGACGATGTCCTCCGCCGTCTGGTCGATATCCAGTATGGACGCAACGATATCAGCTTCGAGCGCGGCAAGTTCCGGGTCCGTGGCGACGTGGTCGAATGCTGGCCCGCTTATGAGGAAGTCGCCTACCGCCTTGAACTCTTCGGCGACGAGGTTGAAAGCCTTGCCGTGATCGACCCTTTGACCGGCACCGTGCTTGAGAAAAAGGACGACCTGTATATTTATCCGGCCAAGCACTTCGTCTTGCCCGAAGAACGCATTGAAGCGTCCGTCAAGGCGATCGGCGACGAACTTGACCAGCGGCTCACCCAGTTCAAGGAACAAGGCAAGCTGCTCGAAGCCCAGCGGCTGGCGGCCCGCACGCGTTATGACATGGAAATGCTTTTGGAAGTCGGCTATTGCTCGGGGATTGAGAACTACAGCAGGCACCTTGCGGGTCGAGGGCCTGGCGAGACGCCGAACACCCTGCTTGACTTCTTCCCGGACGACAGCCTCTTGTTTCTTGATGAGTCGCACGTCACCGTTCCCCAGGTGCGCGGGATGTTCGCCGGGGACTTCAGCCGGAAAAGCACGTTGGTTGAGCACGGCTTCCGCCTGCCAAGCGCCCTGGACAACCGCCCCTTGCGGTTCGACGAATGGGAGACCAAGCTCGGTCAGCGCATCTTCGTCTCGGCCACGCCGAGCGATTATGAAATCAGCATGTCCGGCGGCGAGGTTGTTGAGCAAGTCATTCGGCCGACCGGCCTGATTGATCCGATCGTCCGTGTCGAACCGGCGCGTGGTCAGGTGCCGGCGCTCTTGAATGAGATCAAGCAGCGCTCCGGGAAAAAGGAGCGAGTGCTTATCACCACGCTCACCAAGCGCATGGCCGAAGACCTCTCCGCGTATCTCAAGGAACAAGGCGTGCGGTGCAAGTGGCTGCACTCGGAACTTGACGCTTTCGAGCGTGTGTCGATCCTTCGCGAACTCCGGGAAGGGGCCTTTGATGCGTTGGTCGGCGTCAACCTCTTGCGCGAAGGGCTCGACCTGCCCGAAGTCTCAATGGTCTGCATCCTCGACGCTGACAAAGAAGGCTTCCTCCGCAGCGAAACCTCATTGATCCAGACCATCGGTCGCTCCGCCAGGCACGTCAACGCCGAGGTCGTCCTTTACGCCGACACCATGACCAAATCCATGCAGCGCGCCATTGACGAGACCGCCCGCCGACGCGCCTTGCAGATCGCCTACAACACCGAACACGGCATCACTCCCGAGTCGATCCACAAGGCCATCCGTCGGGGGATCGAAGAAGAAATCCAGGCCAAGAACGAGACCAGACGCGCCGTCGGCCGCGACGAGGCCACCGACGCCACCGAGGAATACCTCAACGAACTCGAGGCCGAGATGCTCCAGGCCGCCGAGAACCTCGAATTTGAGCGCGCCGCCGCCCTGCGCGACCGGATCATGCAACTCCGCTCGGCCAAGGAAGGCGGCCCCGCTCGGCCCGCCGCGAGTCCGCAAGCCGTCGGGGCCCGCGCCAAGGTCAAGGCCGGTCAGGCCAAACGTACCTCGCGCCGACCCAAACCAACCTGAGCCGCGATCAGACCAACCTCTGGACCCAACGCCCCCCGCTCCGTTACCTTCGGAACGACGCACAGGGTCTTTCAGGGATTCCGTAACGCGATCACTAATTGGGATGCACGCCAATGAATCGACTGCCCACGATCGCCTTGATGATCGTCGCCCTCATCGGGATCCACCTCGACAACTCGTCAGCGCAGGCGGCCGAAGAACCGGCGCAGCGTCCCAATATTCTGATCATTCTCGCCGATGACATGGGTTACTCCGACATCGGATGTTTCGGTGGTGAGATCAAGACGCCGAATATTGACCGCCTCGCGGCAGGCGGCTTGCGGTTCACGCGGTTCTATAACGACGCCCGCTGTTGGCCGACCCGATCGAGCCTGTTGACCGGCTATTACGCCCAGCAAATCCGCATGGACCCCCCCAAAGGACGTCTACCAGGCTGGACCAGGCTCTTGCCGCATTACCTCAAACCGCTCGGCTATCGCTGCTATCACTCCGGCAAGTGGCACATCAACGGCGCTCCGAAGGTGCTTGCCGACGGCGGTTTTGATCACTCATACAAAGTTGACGACCACAACCGGAACTTCAACCCCAGGCAACTCACCGAGGACGACCACCCATTGCCCCCGGTCGAGCCCGGCACCGGCTACTATACCTCGACCGCGTACGCCGACTTTGCCATCAAGTGCTTGCGGGAGCATGCCAAGGACCACCCCGACGCGCCGTTCTTCCAGTATCTTGCCTTTACCTCGCCGCACTTCCCTTTGCAGGCCCCCGCCGAAGATATCGCCCGCTACGCCGACCGATATTCCGACGGCTGGGACGTGATCCGCAAACAGCGCTGGGATCGGCAAAAAGCCCTCGGCATTCTCGACTGCGCCTTATCTGCGCGCGACCCGAAGACGATTCCCAAGTGGAACCTCTCCGAAGCGGACTTGCAGACGCAAATTGGGCCTGGTGAGGCGGGCCACGCCGTCGCCTGGACCGAGTTGACTCCGGTACAGAAGAGCTTTCAGGCGTCGAAGATGGCGGTTCACGCCGCGATGATCGACCGGATGGACCAGGAGATCGGCCGGGTCTTGAACCAGGTTGAGGCGATGGGAGCGCTCGACAACACCCTGGTCGTCTTCGCCTCGGACAACGGAGCCAGCGCCGAGCAGATCATTCGCGGCGACGGCCACGATCCAGCCGCGGCTCCAGGTTCGGCCCAGACGTTCCTCTGTCTCGGCCCCGGCTGGTCCACCTCGTCCAACACCCCGTTTCGCCTGCACAAGTCTTGGGTTCACGAAGGGGGCATCGCCACCCCGCTCGTCGTGTCCTGGCCTAAAGGGATCGCCGCCAAAGGGGTCTTGCGTGGCGACGTCGGCCACGTCATCGACCTGGTTCCCACCGTGCTCGCCTTGACCGGCGCGACCCCTTCAGCCGATTGGCAAGGCCAGACGCCGCCTCCGCTGCCGGGTCGGAGCCTGGTCCCCGCGTTCACGCAAGACGGATCCGTCAAGCGAGATTTCCTCTACTTCAGTCATATCGGCAACCGCGCCTTGCGCGTTGGCGACTGGAAACTGGTCTCGTCCAAGGAATTCGACAATGACTGGGAACTCTACGACCTGACCAACGACCGGGCTGAGATGGTGAACCTGGCCGCCAAGCACCCCGATCGCGTCCGCCAGATGGCCGCCCGCTGGACCGAAGCCGACGACCTCTTTCACCGCCAGAGTGTGACCGATGCGCCGACGAAGCCTTGAACCAGATTCGGGTGTCGCTATCGATTCTGGAATTTAGATTCTGAGTCCAGGGTGGCCGGGGTCGGTACCTCGTTGTTCTACACAACTTCACGCTCACCTTGGTATAATCGGTAGAGTTGGAGGAATCACGGTAGGGTCGGCCAAGAACACCCGTGGTATCGGGTCGAGGAGTCAACCATGCTCGCCCCTTGGAT
>JBDTIR010000753.1:0-16538 GCA_039936275.1 Isosphaeraceae bacterium
CAGAGGTCGGTGATCACCAGGAGGTCAGGGGCAACCCGTTTGATGGTCCGAACGGCCTCCTGAACGATCCCGGCGTTGTCGATCGCGGCCGACCCGTTGGCGTCCTTGTGGTCGGGGACGCCGAAGAGCAAGAGCGCGGGGATGCCCAGGTCGGCCGCTTCGGCGACGGCTTCGGGCAGTCGGTCCAGTGAGTACTGGAACTGGCCAGGCATCGAGCTGATCTCGCGCCGAAGGTCTCTGCCATGATAGACAAAGAGTGGATAGACCAGATCATCCAGGCTCAGATGGTGTTCGCGGACCATGTCGCGCAGGCGAGGATGACCGCGCAATCGGCGGAGTCGAACGGTCGGGAATCCTGCGGGGTTTGGGGGCATCATCGCGCGGGTCCAAAGAGGGCGAGACAAAAGTCAAAAAGGGCATCGTCGATGGGAGACCTCAGCGCCGTCCTGCCTTTCAAGCTTACCGACCAGGCGGGGAACCGTCGAGGACCGCCCGTCGGTTCGGCAATCTCGGCGTCTCGGCTTGACGGCCCCGGGCGTCTGGGTTATAGCCGTGCGGCTTTGTCTTGTCTTTCGACCCGCGTGCGCGCCCAAAGAGAGAGTCGCTGATCGGGAGGCCCGCGTTGATGGTCGGATCGCGAACCTTGCTTCTGCTGTCAATGCTCGCGCTCGGGGCAAGGCCCGAGCACGGCCGGACCACGGCAGAGGTGATGGCCGCGAGACTGGAGGTGTTTGGCGGGCCGACGGACGCGGCCTTGCCCACCGGCTGGCTCAAACGGGGTGGCCTGGTGGCCGTGGTCGGCGAGGAGCCAGGAGGCTGGATTGCGATCGTCCCGCCTCGGGGTTCGTTTAGCTGGATTGCCGACGACGCGATCCAGGCCGACGGCCGCGGGCAAGGGAGGGTCGTCGCCAACAACACCCCGGTTCGCCCCGGTTCCAATGGTGCCCGAATGCCTGGTTCGCCGCAAACCAGGCTCCGACCAGGCGACCGGGTCGTCTTGCTCGACCGCCCCAAGCTCGTCCTCCGCCAGAAGGGCGAGCCGCGCACCTACCTGGCCATCGAGCCGACCATTGAGGAAGTTCGCTACGTTCGTGCGGAAGGGCTAGGGCCGATCCGAACCGAAGGGGTCCGGACCGTGGCCGACTCCGGGCTTTCGCCGCCGATTCGTCAGGCCTCCAGCGCGACCGAGCCTGAGGTCTCTATCAGTCGCGAGTTCGCCGACGCCGGCCCGATCCTCGATGAATCAGGCTTGCCAGTCTCGTTGGCGAACCGCTTGGCCCAGATCGAGCAAGACCACCGGGCCATCCTGCGTCAACCTGTCGAAACCTGGAGGCTCGGCACGATCCGTCAAAGTTATGAAACCTTGCTCAAGGAGACGACCGACTCCGCCGCTCAGGCCGCCTTGCGTGCCAGGCTCGATCGGGTGAACCAGCAAGACGCGGTCGCCAAAACTTCGGCAACCCTGGAAGACGTCCTCGGCCGCAGCCGCTCCCGAGACGTCGAGCTGGCCGAGGCCCAGGCCCAGACCCTTCCGGCCAATCGTCGGCAGGCGCGGTCCCACGACGCGGAGGGTCTGCTCCAGATCTCCTCGAAACAAGCCGACGGTCAACGAGTCTTCGCCCTGATCGCCGAATCTGGAGAGACCACGGCCTACCTCCGACTTCCCACCGGACTCGCGCCCGAGCCCTATTTGACCAAACGCATCGGCGTGCGCGGAATCGTCCGCTATGACGAAACCCTCCGCGCTCGTGTCATCACCGTGCGCGAGCTGGAACGCCTCGCCGATCCTCCCTCCCGACGACGGTGAGCAGAAAGTCTCCATCAAAATCCTTGGATCACCGTCAGACGGTTTGCAAGACCTCGCTCCGTTCTTCCAATCCCTCGGGTTCGTTTTGGCGTTTAGACTTCGCCTTGCGGGACGTCGCGCGCTTCGGTCGTTTTGGGGTCGGTGGAACGGGGGCGTGCTCGACGCGGCGGAGGTCCGGGTTCTGGGCCGACCCGGTTTCAACGGTCAGGCTGTGTTCGGCCCCCCAGACGATCAGGCGAGCCAGGCCGGCCTGACGGGCTTCGAGCGGCAGGTGCTTGGTCGCGCCGATCGAGCCAATCTTGAAGACCGGGCCTCCGGTGAACTGATCGGCCAGACGCTCGACGCGACCTAACGGAGCGAGCGCCTCGTCCAAGGGAGTCATCATCGCGGGCTGCTGAAACAGGTAGTGCGCGATCAGGCGCCGGGTCCCGGCCCTCGCCAGGGCGTCAAACAAGGGGAACAGGTTCTCATGGGTATCGGTCAGGTCGGGAATCAAGGGTTCAAGACGCACCTCGACGTCAACCCCTGCCCCGATCAACCTGGCCAGACTGCGCAACCGGGCACGGGTTGAGGCGGCCCTTGGTTCCAGAACCTTGCCGAGCTTCGGGTCGCAGGTCAGGAACCCGAGGGCCACCTTGGCTTTGCCGGGATGCGCGGCCAGTACGTCCACCAAGGCGGGACCGACCCGTCCACGGGTCATCACCAGAACCTCGATCCCTCGGCCAAGCAAGGTCTGCACGATCGCCGTCGTCGCCCTTCGGATTTCTAAAGACGGCGGTAAGGGGTCGCTGAGCGGACTCAAAACCACCAGGCGAGGAGGCGTTCCGAGCGCATCGAGCGCCTCCGGCAAGCGTTCCGCGACCCCTGGATCATAGAAAACCCGCCCCTCACCTGGATAACGGGCGCTCCCACGCAGATAGCAGAACGGGCAGCCATGCAGACAGCCGCCCGTCAGATCCAGGCCATAGACCCCCTCGACCCGGGGCGACGGCCGCAAGATGGGCCCCCGCCGATCAACCCGGATCAACTCCGGCCGATTCGCCAAGGCCGGCGGCGTTATCTCTTGTTCAATCGTAAGCACGTCCGTCGCCATCGCGCCACCCTCCGCGAGGCCCCTCTCCGGTCATCGACGCCACCGATTATTCTACTGGCCAGTGGTACACTTATCAAGAGGGGAACGTGGATTTTAGTGGACAAGTTTATCATGGTCCGCCGTGTTAGCCGAGCACGCATCAAAGCACGCATTCCTCCCGGGCGTCCCGGGGCTGTTCGTCCCGCCCTTCGGGACGCTCCACAGGGGTCGAGAACCAGTGGTTCGGCGCGAGGCATCTTGAATTGAGCAACCAAAGGGGCTGCCCGGGGGAGCGGTCCAGCTTGCCGCCAGGTTCAGAGAGGTGCGTACCAGGTCGGCCGTGACGGCCACCGGATGGCCGCACCATCGCATGCAAGTTTCGCCCGATTCCAGCCGGAAGACTGACCGCCGCAGGCTGGGCGTGGTCAACGGGGGGGGGCTCGGGCACCGGCCCGGCGACGAAGAGGCAGGCTGCCGCCGAAGTACCAGGCCGATCATCGAACCGACGACCGATCCCGCCGCCAACAACGGCGAACTGAAGGTGATCCCCAGGACGAAGCAGGCCCCCGTGAGGGCGTTCCCTTGAAAGAACACCTGGCCGACGCCTCGAAAGACGGCGCGCACCAGATTGGCTAAATTTGCTTTCGACGTCGATCGCATCAGAACCGGGCCCCGCTTGGATAAGACTTGATTTTGGTTTGACAATCCGAAAGAAAGCAAGGCCCGCCTGATCTTTCGAATCCTATGAGCAACAGTATGAGGCGATGCTCTTCAACATGTCAAGTAGACACATAAAAAATTTATTAGAAATCGTGGAAACCCTGTTGAGGGCCTCGGCGTCTGGCCGTTCAGCCGATCAGCTCCACTTTGCCGGTGCGCAGGTCATAGACGGCGCCGAC
Source organism: Isosphaeraceae bacterium (assembly GCA_039936275.1). Classification (GTDB taxonomy): domain Bacteria; phylum Planctomycetota; class Planctomycetia; order Isosphaerales; family Isosphaeraceae; genus JBDTIR01. Next base: position 3,779 of record JBDTIR010000753.1, read on the forward strand.
CACCTTCAATTGCTTTGACTTGATCAAGGGTGCCAGAATCGGGTCCAGGGCTTCGAGCCGTTTGACGCCGATTTCGACGTTGGCCTTGATGACGTTCGCGAGTTTCTCTCCGGGGCGGCCGGTGACGGCGCGGACGGCCGGGCGGATCGGGTCGATCAGGTCGCCGATCGAGCCTGGCAGGGCGTCCTTGGCGTCAATATGCTCGATGGCGGCTTTGACCGCCCCGCACTGGCTATGGCCGAGAACCATGATGAGCCGGACGCCTAATTCGGCGACGGCGAATTCAATACTTCCCTTCACCAACGCGCCCCCGCCACTGACGATGTTCCCCGCCGCGCGGACCACGAACAGGTCACCGACCCCCTGGTCAAAGAGGACTTCGGGAGGCACTCTCGAATCGGTGCAACCGATGATCGCGGCCAAGGGGGCCTGACCTTCGGCCAGGGCGGCGAAATCGCTCGGCGACCGACCGGGGTGAGTCAGTTTCCCCGCAACGAACCGCGCGTTGCCCTCGATCAGACTGGCGAGCGCAGCGTCCGGAGCGCGGTCAACGGCCCCTTGAGCGGCCTTACCGATCGAACCAAGGCCCAGGGCCGCGGCGCCAGCCGCCAACCCGGTCAGGCGCGTGAACTCTCGGCGCGTCGATTGGCTCGGAGATCGCATGGACCCAATCCTCCAGAGAGACAGGCGGAAGAAGGCAACCCCGTCGCCAACGATATCGTGCGATTGACCCGTGTCAATGAAAAGCACTCGGCGAATCCGTTCCGCCTCATACGCCAGAGAGACCAAGCCGTGACAGCCAGACCTGGCGACCAACGATTGCGCGTCCAGGCTGAAGGGATTATCGTACAATCGTCCCGAAAGATATCATGAAGGAACCAATCACAATGACGGAATCAGCCGAAGGGACCGGCCCCAACCTGCCTGGATCGAAGCCTGTCCGAGGCGAAGCGGCCTGGATCGCGGCCGTCGGCCTGGCCTTGGCCGTCGCGGTCTTCTGGTGGGCGTACACTCCTTCGCAGACGCCGCCTGGTCCCGCTTCAACCCGGAAGACGGCCGGAGCGCGGCCGACCTCGGGCTTCGTCGGAGCACGAGCCTGCAAAGACTGCCACCCTGGCGAGTACGCCGCCTACACCAGCTCAGGCCACGCCCGAACCCTTCGACCCGCCGCCAAGACCGACCTGGCCCGATGGCTGGACAGTCGGACGGCCGACGACTCCGAACGCCCGGGGGCCTCCTGGACCTTTCAGCGCGACGGGGACCGCTTGATCGCTCAGCCTGTCGACGGCGAAGGGGTCGGACGGGTCTTGCTGGACTACGCCTTCGGCTCGGGAAAGCACGCGATGACGTTCCTGTCGATGCGTGACGAGGTCAACGGCCAGCCGAGGGCCAAGGAGTATCGCTTGTCCTACTTCCATCACAAGGATGCGATGGACCTGACCCCTGGACAGCGGAGGAAGATCGGCCAGCCCGACTATTCCCCGAGCGGGCGTGAGCTGACCGTCGAGTTGACGTTCAAGTGCTTCGAATGCCACACCACGCGGACCTCGGATCGATCAGCGACCGAGCTTGATCTGGCCACCTTGATTCCTAACGTCTCTTGCGAGCGCTGCCACGGCCCGGGGCGGGCGCATGTTGACGCGGCCAGGCGAGGCGAAGGGCCTTTGGCGATGCCGTTCGGCCCCGAGTCGTGGACGGCGAATGAGCTATCAAGGTCGTGCGGCGAGTGCCACCGTCTGGCCGAGATGGCCCCGGCCTCGGCCATTCGCGCCGGGAACTCTGAGCTGGTCCGGTTCCAGACGATCGGCTTGCTTCAATCCGCTTGCTACCGACGAAGCGAAGGGCGGCTCAGTTGCGCCACCTGCCACGAGCCGCACTCGCGGACCTCGACCAATCGGCCCGCGTATATGGCGATCTGCCTCGATTGCCACGAAGGCCCGTCCCGGGCCGTTTGCCCGGTCTCGCCCCGAGACGGCTGCCTGGACTGTCACATGCCCCGTCAGGACGCCGGCAACGGCATGCTCTTTACCGATCACTGGATCAGGGCCGAACCGGAAGAAATCCGGCCGGCTCCTTGAACGGCATATCGGCCGTTCTTGACCAAGAGCGCCCTTAACGACAACGCGGCTGGAATGGTTGCCCATTCCGGCCGCGAGATTGACATTAATGCTCACAACATCAATAAGCGTCGGAGCTGATGACCTCACCCCCCTGGGTCGTGCTCAGGGCGCGCCAGATGAAGGGGTTGATCGTGTTCTTGATGAACCGGACGCTGCCGTCACCCATCGTCACGTTGATGCCGCCGGAATGCCGGCTCCGCGCCGCGAACATACTGGGCTGGCTGGTAGTTGAGACCATGCATGGGGGGTTTGGGCTGATGTTCTTGCAGTAGGTCGCCGAATAAATGGAATCGGGCAGGGTGGAGTTGGGGGGAAGGTAGCTCGTGAAGTTCGAGGCGTCGCCCCACCAGCTAAAGCCTCGGAGATCGAGTCCCTGGCCCATGATGACCTCGGCCACCAGGACGATCGAACTCTGACCGTCGCGCAGGTCGGCGAAGCTGACCGGCCTGCACACGCCGCCAACTGCAGCGCTATAGTTGTTAAACGGGGCCCCGGCAAAATTGATGCCATTAAGGTTCCCCTGGGTCATGCTCGTGTTGCCAAAGTTGACGGCGTAGCTGTGCGAGCAGATATTGCCGCTTGGCCTGGACGGTGTGTCGCTCGGGCAGAGCAGGGAGTTAATCTGCGCCTGGGTCGTCGTCGACTGGGTCGGACTACTATAGGTCATGCTGACGGGGTTGCTCGTGCTGTTGCGATCCATGTTCCAGGAGTTGTACAGCGGCTGCTGTTCCATGTAGGGCAAGACCGCGAGCTTCCAGGTGCCGTAGCAGCAATCAAACTTGCCGGGGGGCAGCGACCCCATCGTGTCGTGATAGTTGTGCATGGCCAGGCCGATTTGCTTCATGTTGTTGACGCACTGAGACCGCCTGGCGGCCTCACGCGCCGCCTGCACGGCCGGCAAGAGCAGGGCGATCAACACCCCAATGATGGCGATCACGACGAGCAATTCGATCAAGGTAAATCCGCGACGACGAGACATGTATTCCTCTTAACATCACAAAGATTCGAGACAAGAAACGCAACGATCACGATAACAACACGATCCACGAGAGCCGAGGGTGGCTTCCGCGGACCAACGAGAGGGCGCGCCCTCTCATCTCACGGTTTCAATTGGAGGGATCAGGTGGGATCAGGCAGGAAGGGCTCGCCGAGAGGTGAACAAGTTAGTGCTTAACCTTACTCTCCGTGACCTCGATCGGAGCGTTCGGCCGGGAGAAGATACCGAGTGCCAGTCCCATCAACAATCGCCCAACCGGGCGCAGCGACCTTTCGGACTGCGTGGTTGGCTGGCGGAGCGTCCGCAGCAAAGGCCGCGACTCAGGCACACATTATAGTATACGGAGTCACGGTCGATTTTTCCACTGAGTGTGGTTTTTAGTCAACAGACGTGGACCGGCGATTCCCCACCCTCGCCTGAAAACGATGGAGGGGGGAATCGTCGGAAACTCGGGGAAAGGTGGTGGGACCAGCGTGTTTGACGTTGAGGCTCAAAGGATCTGACAGGATCAACGGATGAGGACGATTCGGGGTGGTTGTCCGTCCCGGCGGCGTTGTCGAGCGGCCGTCCCGACCGCAATCCGGGACGGCCTCCGCATCGAAAGGACTTCAATCAATCAATCAATAAGCGTCGGAGCTGATGACCTCGCCTCCCTGGGTCGTGCTCAAGGCGCGCCAGATGGAGAAGTTGATCGTGTTCTTGATGAACCGGACGCTGCCGTCGCCCATTGTCACGTTTACGCCGCCGGGGTGACGGCCCCGTGCTGCGAACATACTCGGCTGGGTGGCGGACGGCACGCCGGTGCATGGGGGGTTCGGGCTGACGTTGTTGCAGTAGCCTGGCGTGTAGATCACGTCGGGCTGGGTGCTGTTGGGGGTCAGGTAGCTCGTGAAGTTCGAGGCGTCGCCCCACCAGCTAAAGCCGCGAAGGTCGCTGCCTTGGCCCATGATGACCTCGGCCACCAGGACGATCGAACTCTGTCCGTCGCGCAGGTCGGCGAAACTGATCGGGTGGCAGACGCCGTTGAGCGCGGCACTATAGTTGTTAAACGGGGCCCCGGCGAAAGTGACGCCGTTGAGCGTCGCCACCTGGGCCATGCTCGTGTTGCCGAAGTTGACGGCGTAGCTGTGCGAGCAGATGCTACCGATCGGCTTGGCCGGCGTGTCGCTCGGGCAGAGCAGCGAGCTGACCTGCGCCCGGGTCACGGTCGTCTGGGCCGCGCCGCCATAGCGGAAAATGCTGCCGACGGCGGAATCCTGCGTGCTGTTGGCATCCATGTTCCAGGCGTTGTAGAGCGGCTGTTGCTCCATGTAGGGGAAGAGCCGGAGCTTCCAGGTGCTCCAGCAGCAATCCATCTTGCCGGGGGGCAGCGACCCCATCGTGTCGTGATAGTTGTGCATGCCCAGGCCGATCTGCTTCATGTTGTTGACGCATTGAGACCGCCTGGCGGCCTCACGCGCCGCCTGCACGGCCGGCAGGAGCAGGGCGATCAACACCCCAATAATGGCGATGACGACGAGCAATTCGATCAGGGTAAATCCGCGACGAGAACGGGACATGAGCTCACCTGCTTTCCAGGACGTTCGAGGGGGATGAAGACAATCACATCAAGGCGGCACGGTCGTCGGGGAGGTTGAGGGCCTCCTCCTTGGGAACAGGCGTCTCGAAGAAGGCATAAGCCTTGTTTTCATTTCTTTACATCAAAATCAAACGTGTTCGGGCCGGACGATTTGACCTCAGCTTTCAAGGTCGATGTGGCGTTGTATTCCGGCGGGATCAGTTCAGGTGCGAGTGGCGGCGGCGGAGCGTCGCCCGGCATCGCCTCAACCACGGCGGCTGGGGCTGGTCCGCTGGAGAAGATCATGACCTTGTACTCGCCGGGGACCGGGCCGGCCGCAGCCGGAATCTGGTACTTCCCGTCCTTGATCTCGGCCGCGGCGACGGTCCCTGCAGCCGCGCTCACTGGCGTGAACTGAATCCGGCCGTCGTTCAAGGGCTGGCCGTTCAGGGTGATGGTCCCCGTGACCTCCTTTCGGTCCAATGAATCCGTGGCGCCGCCGCAGCCGATCACGGCCGGGGCTAGCAACGCCGCAAAAATAACGAAATAAGCATGTCTGATACGCATTGACTACGTGCTCCCGATCAATCAGTTTACTGCGCAAAACGACTTGACGGCCCCCGCGGACCGTTGATACCATGCTTCACTGAATGAGACTGATCAAGGACGAGTACAGTCAACAATGATCAGTATGTGCCAGGTTAAACCGATCGGTTCGACTTCGGGCAAGCCTGGAACTTGTGTACTCCGGATCAGATCGCGGCGTACTCGACAAAATCAGACTCAATCGTCAATATTACCCTGACTACGGAAAAATCAGCGTCCTGAACGATTTCTGTTCCACGAGAGATCGGCCATGACCAGGCGGCACTTCGGACGGATTCGATTCGCTTGCGACGTGAGATACCGCTAGCTTACCGGGTCAGAGTCCCAGTTCAAACAGAATTCCGAGAAATTTCTGAGAATTTTTGGTCTATTTTCCCCTGAATGGTTTCAGGCCCAGGGGTCGTCCACCGGATCGCTGAAGGGATCGGCACCGGAGAGGCGGCGGTGCTGGTCGCCTTGGCGGGCGGTGAGGCCGCGAACCAAGGCGATTCCCAGGATGCAGGCGGCGCATCCGATCAGGTCCAGACCGAGGATTAACCAGGTCATATTCCGCAGTTCGGCGTTCGATTGAGCCGTGACCCGGGCGAGGTTCCGCAGGTTCGGCACGATGAACCAGAAGATCATGCAAGTCCACCAGGCGACGAGTAAGCCTGGATACCGAGCGCCTGGCGGCAGGGGAAAGTCGGGCGAGTCGGGGTCGGGGTGGGGGCGGCTCTCTCGCCAGACCTCGCCGATAGCCTGAATCGGCCGGAAGAAGCTAAAGATCGACACAAACCAGCCCCAGACCATCCAGGCAGGGCTGTACTTGAGGTTGGTCGCTCCCAGGGCCGGCAAATTATGGCGGGCGCGGTACGACCACATGACGAATGCCAGGCCCGTGGCCAGGGCGGTCAGGGCTTGCAGGCCCTCAACCCCGTTGATCCTGGCGTCGTTGAACTGGGCTTCCTCCTCGGTGATCGCCTGTCCTTCGGCCGCTCGACGCAGCAAGGCCGCCTGACTCAAGAGGGCCGCGCTTCCCGCCAGGCCGAGCACCAGGCCAAGGCTGAGCAAGCTGACCGTCCAGAAGCCGCGCGCCTTGAGCGGACGATAGCCGGCGCCTGGACCAGCGGCCGATGGGTCGGGGTCGGGTCCAGAGGGCGTCCGGGGAGCGAGGTACGGGTTGAACGCTTCATCGCTCATGGCAAATGGCTCCAAAACATGCGGACAACTCCGCTCTACCAATGTCACACGATACCCGGAATGAAACCGGACGCAAGAAGGCGATCGGATCGATCATTCAACATCAATGAGATGGAATTCATAAATAGGACCGCGATTTCCGTCTCCTCCCCGATCTCTCCTCCAAAGCGCCCTTGAACATCATCGAACCGCTGGTGTCTCTCGATAACGAGGAATGCGGGAGCGGTACGATCTTCGCGAGAAAAATGTAGAGCGGCCGTCCCGGCCGCAATATTATTGAAACCGAATGCGGCCGGGACGACCGCCCTACAAGCAGATCAACCGCCCGGGCCGCGATCCCAATACCCAAAGTTTTTGTAGGACAACCCACAATGGCCGAGTACACCGGACCGCTCGAACAGGTTGGCCCTTGCCAGTGGAAGATCCCCAAAAGTTACCGCCCTGAGATGCGGGTCGACGGCCTGATCTTCGCCGACGAGGTCTTGATCGAGCAGATCAAGAAGGACCAGGGGCCGGAACAGGTGGCCAACGTGGCGACCTTGCCAGGCATCCAGGTCGCCAGCCTGGCCATGCCTGACATCCACTGGGGATACGGCTTCTGCATCGGCGGCGTCGCCGCGACCGACCCCGCGGAAGGCGGCGTCATCTCTCCTGGCGGCGTTGGCTACGACATCAACTGCGGCGTCCGCCTCCTGCGCACCAACCTGGAATGGACCGAGGTCCAGCCGCGCATTCGCACCCTGGTCGATCAACTCTTCCGCGACATCCCTACCGGCGTCGGCCAGAGCGGACATTACCAGTTCGCCAAACCCGAACTGACCAGATTGATGGAAGAAGGGATGAAATACGTCGTGGGCCAGGGGCTTGGCGTTGAGCGCGACCTCCACTTCGCCGAGGCGGGCGGCAGGCTCGACGACGCCCGGCCCGATCTGGTCAGCGACCGTGCCTTCGCCAGAGGGTTCGAGCAGTGCGGCACGCTCGGCTCGGGCAACCACTTTCTCGAAGTCCAGGTGGTTGACCGGGTTCTTGACAACGAGGCGGCCGAAGTCATGGGCCTTCGCGAAGGACAAGTGACGGTCCTGATCCACTCAGGCTCGCGCGGCTTGGGCTATCAGGTCTGCGACGACAACCTGGCCGCGTTCAAAGGGGCCCCCAAGAAATACGGCTTCACCCTGCCCGATCCGCAACTGGCCTGCGCCCCGGTGACCAGCCCGGAAGGTCAGGCGTACCTCGGCGCGATGAGAGCGGCGGCCAACTACGCCTGGTGCAACCGCCAACTGCTCGCCCACCAGGCCCGCGAGGTCTTCGCCAAGGTCTTCGGCCGCCCCTGGGAAACCCTTGGGATGGACCTGGTCTACGACGTAGCCCATAACATTGCTAAATTTGAGGAACATCTTATTAGTAAAGGCGTCACCAAGAAAGTTTGTGTTCACCGCAAAGGAGCGACCCGGGCGTTTCCGCCCGGGCATCCCGAGGTGCCCGAACCGTACCGAGGGATCGGCCAGCCGGTCATCATCCCCGGCAGCATGGGCACGGCCAGTTGGGTCCTTGTCGGTCAGGCGGGGAGCATGGAGCAGTCGTTCGGCACGACCTGCCACGGCGCCGGTCGGATGATGAGCCGCACGGCGGCCGTCCGCCTGGCCGCCGGCCGCCGGATCGACAAGGAGCTTGACGCCATCGGCATCATCGCCCGCGCCCGAGGTCACAAGGGACTGGCGGAAGAACAACCGGCGGCGTATAAGGATGTGGATCAGGTGGTCGACGTGGTGGACCGCGCCGGGATCTCCAAGAAGGTCGCCCGCTTGCGTCCGGTGGGAGTCATCAAAGGGTAAAGGTTTCTTATGAAGTTCACCGCGTCGAGCCCGGAGTTCAATCCGTATGCCGCCCCGTTGAGCGACCTTGACGAACCCGCGTCCGACCTCTACCGGATCATCAGCACGCGGGTCAGCCTTGGCGAATACCGACGGTTGGCGGCGGGGCTTGTCTCGTTCTTGATCGTGGCTTTTTTTCGAGTGTTTCGGGTCCCCGCCCCGTTCTTCTTCCCGTTTGGGTTCACGCGACCGAGACGCCTGGACCTGATCGAATTCGATCACTTGCCTCCGCACATCCGGAACCATTGGGAAGGGCCGCTCGCCGAGTTCGAGGCGCTTGGCTTGCACCCGGCGTTCGCCTATTCACTCCCGGTTACGGGTAGTCTCAAGGAAGCCTTCGCGATCATCCTTCGCGCCGATGACGGCCGGTTGCACGGCTCCTTGAGCTACTTGAGGAACCAGGTCGGCGCGAACACAAAGGAGGTGGTCGCGGCAACCGCGTCCTCCAGGTTGACCGACGGCCAGCGAGTCGCGACGTCGAACGCCCGGCCGTTCCTGAACCCACCTCCGGAATATCAGGTGCGGCACCTGACCGGGTTCTCGGTCAAGGAGGTTTTGAGCAGTCACCTGGAATGGGTGGCGTCGATGGACCGGACCCCGGAACCGATCGCGGAAGACGAGTTGCCCGACGCCATCATCCGCAGCGAGCAGAGACATATTGATTTTCAGATCGAACGCGGGGTGCTCGCCCCGATGACCGCGCGCGAGGCCCGACGCCTCGCCAAACTGTCCGACGCCGGGCCGCCCCAACCAGCCACCCGGTTGGGCAAAATCGCCACGTTCCTGGGCAAACTGGAATGGATCGGGATGTCCGGTTTGCTCCTCTGGTTACTCCTGATTTTCTCGAATTCCACCGACGCCCCTCGCGGAGCCGTGGACCGATTCGACATTACGTTGGGATTCCTTGGCGTCGTCTTCGCTCTGAAAGCCGCTCGGTTCCTTTTGCGGAAGATCGACCGGCACCGATCGAAGACGTCGCATGCGGATTCCGTCTCGTAGGGCGTCGCCGTCGCCGAATTCTCAAAGATCAAGAGGATCAGCGCGTGGATTGATCTTGGCAGAACGGGGCGTCGGCCCATCATATATTCAAAATATCACATTCATGCCGCCTCAACGGTTGGCTGGGGGCTGGCTGGGCGTCATGGGTAGGTTGATCCGGTTCGCGTGCCAGTCTTCCAGGAGACGACCGAAGGCCAGCCTCACCGAGTTACTCGCGGAAGGTTGGCGTCCGATCCGCGAGACCCGTTCTCTGTGAGCGACAAAGCGTTGATCCTGCTCAATCGCGACACATCCTGATCGCCGAGCCCGGTGCTCTTCGTGCGGTTCCCTCTCCCTCTGAGAGCTGGTGAGGGTCGGTTGGCTCAACCTTGAGTGAGCTTTGATCGTTCAACCTTGCTCCACTCGATCCACCACCCGGGCGATCAACGCGGACAGGTTGGTCCCGACCAATCGTCCGGCGGCAAGCACGTCTTCATGAATAATCGGCGCGTCGGAAAGCCCGGCGGCGGGGTTGGAGACGGCAGCGAACGCAAGCACCTCCATGCCTGCGTGGCGAGCGACGACGGCTTCGGGAACCGTGGACATGCCGACAACGTCGGCACCCAGAGTGCGCAACATGCGGACCTCGGCGGGCGTCTCGTAGCTCGGGCCGGGCATGCAAGCGTAGACGCCGGTTGAAAGGGGGATGCCGAGCTTGCTGGATTCCTCAAGGGCCAGGGCGCGGAGCCTTGGGGAATAGACCTCGGTCATGTCGGGAAAGCGCAGGCCGAGGCGTGCGTCGTTCGGCCCTCGTAGAGGGTTCGCGCCGATCAGGTTGAGGTGATCCGACAGGCAGACGAGCGAGCCCGGTCCAAGGTCGTCGCGAACGCCCCCGGTCGCGGCGGTCAAAATCAGGGTTTGCACACCCAATTCACGTAAAACCCGGATCGGAAATGTGACCACCGTCAAGTCGTGCCCTTCGTAATAATGAAACCGTCCCAGAAGCGCGGCGACGGGCGTGGCGGAAGGACCGACCTTGCCGACGACGAGTTTGCCGGGATGGCCCTCGACGGTGGGGGTCGGCATGTGCGGGATCAGGCCGTAAGAGAGCACGACCGGATCGGCCAGGTCGTCGGCGAAGGCCCCGAGCCCCGAGCCAAGCACGACGGCGATGGTCGGGAAGACCGGCACGGCCTCGGTGATCTTCAACGCGGCGGCCTGGGCGCGTTCACGCAGGTTGAGCGCCATCATCTTGTCCTCGTCAATTCACAAGGTCTAAGGTGACAAAAACAGAAATTCATGCATTACGTTCGACGATCAATTCAGGAACGACAATCGGGCCGTCATCGATCTGATAAGCCGACAAGATCAAGTTGACTGCCTGGTCGAGGGCCGGGCCTTGGCTGTTCGCATGGACCATGCAGAGCGGTTCGCCAGGCTGAACGAGGTCGCCGAGTTTTTTGTGCAAGATCACGCCGACGCTCGGGTCAATCGGCGCATCGACCCGGGTTCGACCCGCTCCCAGAAGCATGGCGGCCTGGCCAACCTGACGGGCCTGCAAGGCATGGACCACACCGGAGCGGGGCGACAGGATTTCTTGGTGAATTCGGGCCTTGGGAAGGCAAGCCGGGTCATCAATCACCGCAGGGTCGCCTCCTTGCGCGACGATGACGCGACGGAACCGATCGAGGGCCGAACCATTCGCGATCGCCTGGCGGCAGAGTGCGCGGGCCTCAATGAGCGAACCGGCGCACTCGCCCATGAACACCATCTCGGCGGCCAGTTCCACCGAGAGGTCCACCAGATCGGCCGGGCCTTCGCCGCGCAGGCAGGCGATGCTTTCGATGACTTCCACCGCATTGCCGACGGCCAGGCCGAGCGGTTGGTCCATCCTGGTAATCAGAGCCACGACCTGTTTGCCCAACCCTCGGCCGATCGAACACATGGCGTCGGCCAGGGCTCGCGAACCGTCCAGGTGTTCCATGAACGCACCATTGCCTGTTTTCACGTCAAGGACCAGGCCGTCAATCCCCTCGGCCAGTTTCTTGGACAGGATCGAGGATGTGAGTAACGGGATGGATTCGACGGTCGCCGTCGCGTCTCGCAAGGCGTAAAGCACCTTGTCGGCTGGTGCGATCTCGGCGGTCTGGCCGATCAAGACGAGCCCGCATTCCCGCAAGACCGCTTGATATTGGTTCAAATCAAGGTCAACCCGGAACCCCGGGATTGATTCCAGCTTGTCGAGCGTGCCGCCAGTGTGGCCGAGCCCTCGACCGGAGACCATCGGCACGCGCACCCCGCATGCGGCGGCGATCGGTGCGAGGATGAACGAGGTCTTGTCGCCGACTCCGCCAGTGCTGTGCTTGTCAATCTTGCGACCGGGGACGGCCGAGAGATCGACGATCGTGCCGGAATGCATCATGGCGTCGGTCAAGGCGGCGGTCTCGGCGTCGTTCATCCCTCGCCAGAGGATCGCCATCAAGAGCGCCGACCACTGATAATCGGCCACGTCGCCGGTCGCGATTCCGCCGACCATCCAGGCGATCTCGTTGGAATCGAGCGGATGGCCGTCACGTTTCTTACGGATCAGGTCAACAGCACGCATCAGGAATACCAAGGAATAGGGCGTATGGATTGGTTCTGGAACGGCGATCCTCGATGGATTATCGATCCGGGTATCGATTCAATCATCTTGACTTTGATGCGCGGTGCCAAATTGCCGATCGCCAGCATCGCCGAGCCCCGGGTAGATGAAGCCGATTTCGGTGAGGCGTTCATCAATGGAGCCCACATGAATAGGGACGTCGGGCATGGCTTCGGTCAGACGGGCGATCCCTTCAGGAGCGGCGATCAGGGCGAGAAACTTCAGCCGAGCCACGCCGGCTTCGCGGAGGATCTCGCAGGTGCGGACGGCCGAACCGCCGGTGGCGAGCATCGGGTCAACGACCAGGGCGAGCGTGTTCCGACACTTCGGCGGAAGCTTATTATAGTATTCAGTCGGCCGCAGGGTTGTTTCGTCACGGAAGAGACCGATGTGCCAGACCTCGGCCCTGGGGATCAGGTCAAGCACGCCCTCGGCCATGCCCAGGCCGGCGCGAAGAATCGGCACGATCGCGATCCGATCGGCCAGGGCAAGCCCCCGGGCGGTCCCCAGCGGGGTTTCCACTTCAATGGAACGAGTAGGCAAATCAGCCGTGGCCTCGTAGACCAGCAAGGTCGCGAGGTTCCGCACCAGGCGGCGGACCTCGGCGCAATTCGAGCGAACGTCGCGCAGGTTCGCCAGCTCATGGGCGATCAAAGGGTGTCTTGATGGAAAAACCAGCCCCAAGGGCCACCTCCTCGGTTGAGGTTGGATCGTTCGCTTTGAATCTTGAGTCACGATACTCTCCAGCCACGCGGGCGGGAGGGCCGATGAATCCGCAGGAAACCCTCGCAACTTCTGATCCTACAC
>JBDTIR010000754.1:0-9102 GCA_039936275.1 Isosphaeraceae bacterium
ACGTCTTGTGAGGTCATGAGCAGTTTGACCGGGCGGCCGAGCGGCACGTGGAGTTCGTTGATCTCGCGCTTGCCCTCGGGATGCTGGAGTTTCCACATCCACTGCTTGCCGACGACGTAGACCGTCGAGGCGTTACTCGGAGCGTTGTAGAGCTCAAAGTAGACGACCGCGCCGAGCGTGAACAGGCCGATGCCGATGACCAGGGGGATGCCGATCCAGAATACTTCCATCACGGTGCTATGCGTCGGCGGGTTCGCGCGGTTGGCGGGCCGGCCTCGGCGATAGTAGATCGAGAAGAAGATGATCAGGAAGCAGATCAGGGTCGTGAAGAACACGAGTATGGCCATGGTGACGCCGAAGGCCAGATCCACCTTCCAGGCGTTGGTCGAGGCCTGCTCGGGAAATAAGGGGAAGTCCCACATGGCTCTTAGGTGGTCCTCGCAAGCGGATCGGCATCGGCGGCCCGGGACACCCCGTGGCGATCGCGCCAGAACATCAAGGCCATGTACGACCCCAGGGCCACGGCCGTCAGGCAGCCGAGGACCCGGATGATCCCCAGGATGGCGAGCGTGTACTTGCCGGCCGCGGCGTCGTAGTGGTAGCAGAGCAGGAGCAGCTTGGCGATTGGCGAACCAATCTTGCCGGCGGACGCTTCCATCAGGCCGAATTTCAGGTCATTGGGCGGAAAATCCACGCCGTAGATATAGCGGGCGAGCCGCCCTTCCGGGGTCGTGATCACCAACCCGGCGGCGTGGGCGTAGAGCTTCGTCTTGGGGTTGTAGGTGTAGCGGAACCCGACCGTCTTGGCCAGGGCCGTGATGTTTGCCTGGTCTCCCGTGAGGAAGTGCCAGCCCTTCTCGGCCCCGGGGCGATCGTAACGTCCGACGAAGGCCCCTTTCTTGGCCAGGGCCAGGTCTGGGCCCTCGGTCGGGTCGATACTGACGGTCACGACGTCGAATTCCTTGCCAATCGACAACTTCAGCGGCTTGAGGCTGCGGGCCAGGGCCTTCAGTGCCACGCCGCAGAGCATCGGGCAATTATAGTAAACCAGGATCAAGATCACCGGTTTCTTACCAAAGAAATCACCCAGGCGCACCGTCTTGCCGCGTTCGTCGCGGAACGTCAGATCGAGCGGTAACTGCGCGTCAAGGTTCTGGTCAAAGCCGATCTTCTCCAGCAGGGGCACCGGCCGATCCTGCGTGGGCGTCGGCTGATCAGCCCCGCGCGCGGCCTGGGCCGTGACCATGACGGCCAGCGCGAGCAGGGACCATGTCCATAAAGAAATTCTTGTGTTCATCTCTCACTTGTCCAATGGCGAATCGTCCATCCTGGACTCAGGCTTCGAACCGGATTTCGATTCCTGCGTGGTTGGTTCGCCCGTCTTGGGCGTGGCCTTGGGCTCGCGGGTGGGCAGCCCTTGTGCCGCGAGCAGGTCCATGGCGCGGTCGATGGGGATACGGGCGATGTGGGCCTTGGGATCAACCCAGCCGTAGCCGGAAAGCACGATCGCCTCGTCGGCGTGCATCTTAACGACGTCGAGGGCGGGGCTTTCCTGAAGTTTAGGCGCGGGGTAAAGCCCGGTTTCGTTGGCGAAGAGAACTGGGAGAGTCGCCTTGGTCTCCCGCTCTTTTTCCCTGCCGAAGAGTTCCATCACCCCGGCCAGGGTGACCTGGACCACGACGGTCATGATGACCAGGCTCAGACCGAAAAAGAAGATCCCTCGGATGCCGACGTCGTATTTTTCGTGCTGGTGCCCGACATTGGTTGAGAAGTCCCCTTGGGGCTGCATGTCGCTGGTCATTGGACGGTCCCCCCCTTCATCTCGTTCGCAGGGTCGATATTAGGGTCGTGCAGTGGGACCAAGGAACGGTCCTTGAGCCCGGCGACGAAGACGGCCACCCACACGCCGCCGATGCCCAGCATCGCCAAGGGGACCATAAGCACCGCGCCCCAGGGGATGACCGGATGGAGCGAGTCATGGCTCCCGGCGGGCAAAACCAGCCAGGCCAGGTTGAGCAGGTGCATCACCAGGATCAACGCGGAGACAGCCAGCAAGAGTTCGGTCTTCCTCTTGGCGTCGCGGAAGAGAAGGAAGAAGAAGGGCGCGAAGAAATGGAACACGATCAGGGCCACGGCGACCCACTGCCAGCCGCCTCGGGTCCTGCGGAGATACCAGGGGATTTCCTCGGCCAGGTTGCCGCTCCAGATAATCAGGAACTGTGAGAACGACATGTAGGCCCAGAGCATGACGAAGGCCAGCATCAGGTTGCCCAGGTCGTTGAACTCATCGGTCACGAGGTCCGGCGGCAAGGGTTCATAACGCTTGAGCAGGATCGCCGCGGCCACCATGAACGCGAACGTCTCCAGGCCCCAGCCGATGATGAGCATCGGGCCGTAGATCGTCGAATACCATTCGGGCTCCAGCGACATCCCCCAGTCAATCGCCGCGAATGACGCCGTGAGGAAGACAATCGCCAGACCAGGGCCGCTGAGTCGCTGGCACCAACGGGAGGGCGCAGGGTCTTCGGTCTCGTCCTGTTTGGCCGACCAGCGTCTGAGTAAGAAGCCAAAGACGATCCAGACGATGAAGTAGCCGATCCCTCTGGTCAGCCAGGCGGTCGGATTCAGATAGGCGACCTTGTGCGCCACCGCCGCATGCTGGCGGATGACCTCGGCGTCGGTCCAAGGGTACAGAGTCTTCAGGCCCAGGAAGATCGGTAAGAGCAGGAGGGCCATCAGCACGAGGGTCATCGACCCGGATTCGAGCGGGTGGCGGATCATCTGGCCCCAGGCGCCGCCGGTCAGGTGGTGCAGCATAGTGATCGCCACGCAGCCCATCGCCAGTCCGGCCCAGAACAGGAAGGCGACCAGATAAGCCGGGTAGAACGAACCCGGCGCGGCCAAGGCCCCGACGGCGCAGCCCACAAAGCCGACGACGCCGACAACCAGGGCCAGGCGCTGAAGTCTGTCCAGGCGGGGGCGGAGTGCCTCAATGGTGGTGCTCATTGTTTGGCCTCCCGCAACAACTGCTGTTCAGGAGGCATCGGCTCTTGGATCTTCTTCAGGTCGTCGAGGGTGGCGTGCTGGCTGAGTTGGAGGGCCCGGATGTAGGCGACGATCCGCCAGCGGTCGTCGGGCGGAACTCGCGAGGCGTAAGAATACATGACTCCGTGGCCGTTCGTGATGACGTCGAAAAAGTGGCCGGCGGGAGCATCCCGCAGGTCGGCGTACAGAGGGTTGGGGGCATTCTCGGGGACTTTCGCCACCCGTTTGCCGTAGAACGGCGGCGGCGGCGTGAAGCCGCGTTTGACGATCATCCCCTGGCCGTCGCCCAAGGCGCCGTGGCAGGGGGCGCAGAAGATCTGGAATCGTTCCCGGCCTCGAGCCAGGTCGTTCCTGGTGATCGGGAACGGAAACGTGTCAGCATGTTTACCTTCGATCCGGCCGGTCTCGTAGAGGTCGTCGCGCGGTTCCTGGAGGGGGTTGAGCGTGGGCACGACGCCGGCTGGCAAGGGGCGTGACGATTTGCCATCGGCGAAGAATTCGCTCTGTTCCAGAGGTTCGTAGCGCGGTTGGTCGTACATCTCGCTCCGGCAGCCGGTCGAGGCCAAGACGGCCAGGGCCGCCACGGTCCAGGCCGCGCCAGAGCGCCGAGACGTTCGGCGGGGATCGTTTTCAAGACTCCGGGCTCGCATCCTCGGTCCCTTCAGCGGTCGACTCGGGAAATGTCTTTGGGGTCCAGTTCCTGGAGGAACTGACGGGTCCGGTCGGGGTCGAATTTCGGGTCATTGGCCAGGATGCAGAGGAAGAACCGGCTGCGTGAGGCCAGGACGAAGCTCGGTACATTGAACACGGGGTGGTGCGGCCTGGGCAGGCCGTTCAGTCCCAGCATGCCGAGGACCGCCGCGGCCGAGGCCCCCAGGATCGTCAGTTCGAACGTGATCGGGATAAACGCCGGCCAGCTATTATAGGGCCGGCCGCCGATGATCAACGGGTAGTCGATCACCGCCGAATACCACTGCATGAAGAACGCTCCGAAGCCGCCGAGCAAGCCGCCAGCCAGGACGATCGCCGCCATGCGGTTGCGTTTGAAACCGATCGCCTCGGCCAGGCCGTCGACCGGCAAGGGGGAATAGGCGTCCATGCTCCGGTAGCCTTCGGCGTAGGCTTTTTGGGCCGCCTCGACGATCTGCTCGGGGTGAAGGAACTCAGCCATCAGGCCGTAGAGGCGCGGGTCGGCGACCTCGACCGGGACGTGTGGTCCCGGGACGTGGTGTTGTTCATCGCTCATGGCGTCTTCCCCTTGTGCGCCGTCATCGTCGTCGCGTCGTGTCCTTCGCGCTCATGCACCAATTCGCGCATCTCGACGATCGAGATCACCGGCAGGAAGCGGATAAACAGGAAGATCAGGGCCAGGAACAGCCCGATCGTACCATAGAACGTCATGTAGTCCCATTTCGTCCCGTGGTACATGTTCCACGACGACGGCAGAAAATCAGCGCTCAGGCTGGTCACCACGATGATGTAGCGTTCCAGCCACATCCCGATGTTGATGATGCCCGCAATGATCCAGACTGCGTAGACGTTGGTCCGGAACCACTTGAACCAGAACAGTTGCACCACTGTACAATTGCAAAAAATCAGCATCCAGTACGTATGAGAATAAGGGCCGCTCGGCCGGCTGCGGAGCATCTGGTGCATCTCGTAGGGGTTGTTGCCGTACCAGGCCGTGAACGCCTCCATGCCGTAGCCGTAGCAGACGATCAGGCCGGTGGCGAGCATGACTTTGGCCATGTTATCCAGGTGCCGCAAGGTGATGAAGTCTTGCAGCTTGTAGAAGTAACGCAACGGAATCGACAGAGTCGCCACCATCGCGAACCCTGAGTAAATCGCCCCGGCGACGAAGTAAGGCGGGAAGATCGTCGAGTGCCAGCCGGGGACGATGCCGACTGTGAAGTCAAAACTGACCACCGTATGCACCGACACGACCAAGGGGGTCGCCAGGCCCGCGAGCAGCAGGTAGGCCGTGCGGTAGCGGTGCCAGTGCCGCGCCGAGCCTCGCCAGCCCATCGCCGGGATGCCGTAGGCGTACCGCGCCCAGCGGTTCGACGCCCGGTCGCGCAAGGTCGCCAGGTCGGGGATCAAGCCGACGTACCAGAATATGAGCGATACAGTCGCATAAGTTGAAACCGCGAACACGTCCCAGATCAACGGACTGCGCCACTGCGGCCAGAGGTCCATCGTGTTCGGGTAGGGCAAGAGCCAGTAAAACAGCCAGGGGCGGCCCAGGTGCAACAGGGGAAAGAGTCCGGCGCAGGCGACGGCGAACAGGGTCATCGCCTCGGCGAACCGGTTGATCGACGTCCGCCATTCCTGCTTCAAGAGCAGGAGGATTGCCGAGATCAAGGTTCCGGCGTGGCCAATGCCGATCCACCAGACGAAGTTGACGATCGCGAAGCCCCACATCACCGGCACGTTCACGCCCCAGACGCCCACCCCGTACACGAACAGGTACGTGATGGCGACCAGGAGCATCATCGTCATGGCGAACGCGATGCCGAATCCAGCCATCCAGCGCCAGTTATAGGGTTGGACCAGGACCAGGGAGCTAATCTTGTCCGTAACCGTTCCAAACGTATGCCCGGGTTCAAGGACGGGAATTTCGTTGCGGTCGGGTCGGGGACGTTGCGGAGTCTCGGCGGCCATTCGGGTCACTCCGCCTTCATCTCGGGGTTGGGGTTGGTCAATTTCGCCAGGTACGTCGTGCGGGGGCGGGTGTTCAGTTCGGCCAGCAAGGCGTAATTCCTCGGGCTTTTCTTGAGCTTAGCCACGTCCCCTTCAGGATCGTTCATGTTGCCGAAGCTGATCGCGCGAGTCGGGCAAACCCCTTGGCAGGCCGTCTCGACCTCGTTGCCGCCGACCCTGGTGCGGCCTTCCATCTCCGAAGCGATTCGGGCGCTATTGATCCGCTGGACGCAATAGGTGCATTTCTCCATCACGCCACGGCTGCGCACGGTCACGTCGGGGTTGTTCAGCAGCTTGAGGCTAGGGGTCTTATGGTCGGCGTACTCGAAGAAGTTAAACCGACGCACCTTGTACGGGCAGTTGTTGCCGCAATACCGCGTGCCGACGCAGCGGTTGTACGTCATCTCGTTGAGCCCCTCCGCGCTATGGGTCGTGGCGGCGACCGGGCAGACGAGTTCGCAGGGGGCGTTTTCGCAATGCATGCAAGGCACGGGTTGATGGTAGATCCGGGGGTTGACCGTATCGTTGCCTTCAAAGTAGCGGTCGATCCGGATCCAGTGCATGTTCCGCCCGGCCAGGACTTGCTCGCGGCCGACGACCGGAATATTGTTCTCGGCCTGGCAGGCCACGACGCAGGCGTTGCAGCCGATGCAGGTGTTAAGGTTAATCGTCATGCCCCAGGCGTTGCCTTCCCCTTGCTGGCGGCGCAACTGAGGGTCGGGATTCTCCCAGAGGGTCATCTCGCGGCTCAGGTGTTCGTCAGGCTCCTGAGCGAACTTGGGGTGGTCGCGGAACTCCTCGACGGTGGCGGTTCGCACCAGGTTGCGGCCCAGCATGGTTTGCTGGTGCTGCATCGTCGCCAGGCAGTATGACTCGCCGGTATTGAACACCTTGGCCCCGACGCCAATCCAGGGCGTTACCGAGGTGCGCAGGGCGTAGGCGTTGGCCCCGGATCCGGTGCCGACGGTTCCTCCGCGGAGTCGGCCGTAGCCCAGGTGAATCGTGACTGATTCATCGGCGTGGCCGGGCATGATCCAGGCGGGAAGTTGGATTGCGCGGTCTTGGTAGACGACTGACACCATGTCCGACTCGCCGTGCAGGCCCATCGCCTTGACGCCGAGCCGATCGGCCGTGCGTTGCGAGAGCAAGGCCGCATTGTCCCAGGACAGCTTGGTCAAGGGTTTGGGCAATTCCTGGAGCCAGCCGCTGTTGGCGAAGCGGCCGTCCCAGATCGTCGGGTCGGGTCGGAAGAGAATCTCGATTCCTCCGCTGCCGCCTTGAGGCCATTCGAGATTCGCCACTCCTTTAAGCGTGACCTCTCGGACCTTCGAGGCCGTGTCGGCGACCAGGCCGATTCGCAAGGTCTCTCGCCAGAACGTGTCAAAGTCGGAGTCCGATTGGTCCTTCCCCTTCGAATCTTTCCAGAACGCGGTCACGATGCCTCGGGCCGATTTGGTGGAACCGTTAAGCACGACCTCAAGCAGTTCGACTGCCGCTTTGCCGCCGTAGAGCGGGGCAATCAACGGTTGCTGAATGGTCGCCGAGCTGTCAAAGGCCCGGATGTCTCCCCAGGTCTCCAGGAAGTGGGCCTCGGGAATGTGCCAGTGGCAATGGACCGTGGTTTCGTCTTCGTGCAAGCTGAGGTGAACCGAGAGCGGCACCTTGTCGAGCCTCTTAGCGAAGTCGATGTCCGCTGGGGCGGCGTAGACCGGATTACCGCCGAGGATCAGGAGGGATTCGACCTCGTCTCGGTCCATCGCCTCGACAAGATCGAGGAGCGTGCCGCCTTCACCGTCGCCAGGGCGTTCCTCGATCGGTGGCAGGTATTCGATTGTTTTGCCGACGTTGCCCAGGGTGTGGTTGATCGCGTGTCCAAGGGCGTGGACCTCAGCCGACTGGGTCTCACCGACCAGGACCAACGCCGCGCCTTGGTGGCTCTTAAGGTCGTCGACCACAGCCTTGATCCAGGCGGCGTCCGGGTTGCTGCCAACCGGGGAGACCCCTTCAACGCCCAAGCCGTGCGCGACAGCCCTGGCGATTTCAGCGATCCGGCTTGCCGAGACGGGCAGGCGTTGATCGGCCATCGCGCCGGTGATCGTCGGGCAGGCTTCGGCGACGTACAGGCGGTTGACTCCTGGCCCGTCGACCGATTCCCGGCGCGAGGTGAACTGGCGGGCGTCCTTCAACCGGGCAGGGCCCCACGACAGGAAATCGGCGTCGAGGGCCAGGACGACGTCGGCCTTGTCCAGGTGGTGGATTGGCTCGACGTCCTCGCCGAAGGCCAGGACGGCCCCTGCGCGGGCGTGGTCTCGGCTGACCGGGTCAAAGACGTGCCACTTCGCTTCGGGGAAAGTCTTGAGGATCTGACGGAGTTGGTGGGCCAGGGTCGGCGAAGTGATCGTCTCGGTCAAGATCCGCAGGCCCGCCCCCTTTTTGGCCAGCCGTTCGGCGCGCGCCTTGGTGATAACGGCCAGGAAGTCATCCCAGGTACTGACTCGGCCGTTGTGCAGGACGACCTGCGAGCGATCCGGGTCGTACAGGGCCAGCACTTCAGCCTGGGCGAAGGCGTCGGTACCGCCGAGACTGGCCGGGTGAGCGGGGTTGCCTTCGATCTTGGTCGGCCGGCCCATGTGGCTCTCGACCAGGACGCCGACGCCGTATCCGCCCAACGGGGCGGCGGAGGCGAAGTACAAGGGTTTGCCCGGCACCAGCTCTTCGGGCTGTTTGACGTAGGGCACGATCATCTCGGCGGGCTGAACGACGCAACCACTGACGCCGGCCAGTCCGAGCGAGGCCCCCATGAACTTCAAGAACGTGCGGCGGCTGGCCGGGTCGGTCAGTTCCGACGCCTGGCTAGGAAACTCGTCCTGGAGGAGTTCAAAGAACTCCTCGGAACCGGCGAGTTCGTCCAGGCTTCGCCACATCTTTTTTGGTTTCGGCCCTTTGGGCGCGGCGGGCAGAGGGCCGATCTGGACCAAGACGGGCTCGCCGTTTGAATGCATGGGGTCGATCATCGATGGCATACCGAGCAATTGGTGAGTCGGTCGGTCGGGATGTGGTATTCGTCCATGAGCTTCCGCCCCAGGGCGAGCCGGTCCCCGTCTTCCGGCGTCCAGGTCATGTTAAACACTTCATCCTTGGGCCGGAGGTGCTTCTCCGGCTGACGATGGCACTCCAGGCACCATTCCATCGTCATGGGCTTGGCCTTCAACATCAACGGCATCTGGTCGACCCGGCCGTGGCACTCCACGCAGCCGACCCCCTTCTGAACATGAACGCCGTGGTGGAAATACACAAAGTCAGGCAAATCATGCACCCGAGTCCATTTCAGAGGTTTATCCTCTTTCAAGCTGTCGC
>JBDTIR010000755.1:0-7702 GCA_039936275.1 Isosphaeraceae bacterium
ATCGTCCCACCGTTCCGGCCGGGGAAGTCGCCGCTGGCCGCGCTAGCCGCAATGGCTCTGCCCGGAGAGGCATCCGATGCCGACGCCATCACGCTCCGAAACACGGTCTCAAAGACCGATCCGGTGGCCTTGGCTTGCCGGGTCGGCGATTGGCTGAGTCGCGAGCCCTCGAGCCAAGAGCGGCTCCTGATTGTGGTCGACCAGTTCGAGGAGCTGATCACGCTCTGTGTCGACGCCGAGGAGCGATCGCAATTCCTCCACCAACTCGACCGCGCCCTGGCCGCGCACCCCGAACGCTTGCGCGTGGTTCTTACGCTCCGGTCCGACTTCGAGCCGCAGTTCGCCCACACGCCCCTGGAGGACGAATGGCTCGCGTCGAGGATCGTGGTGCCGGCATGGACGCTGGACGAGTATCGCGAGGCAATCGAAGGCCCGGCCTCGGCCAGGGTGCTCTACTTCCGGGGCAGCGTAAGCTCGCAGAGATTCGTCAACCGTCTGATCGGCGACGTTGCAAACACCCCCGGCGCGCTGCCCCTGCTCTCCTTCACGCTCAGTGAACTTTATCGTCGTTATCAGACGAGCGGCACCGGCGACCGCTCGCTGAGCGAGGCCGATTACGAGGCGCTCGGCGGGGTGGGCGGATCATTGCGCAACCGCGCCGACGAGATCTACAACAACCTGCCCGACGACGCTCACCGCGCGACGCTCCAGCGGGTCATGCTGCGGATGGTGAGCGTCGAAGGTGGCGAGCTGGCGAGGAGGCGCGTACTCAAGGACGAGATCGCCTACGTCTCGGAGGATGAGAACGTCCGCGTGAGTGAGGTCCTGAGCCGGATGGACGAGGCCCGCCTGGTCGTCTCTGGAAAGGACGAGGGCGACCGGCCGGTCTTTGAGCCGGCGCACGACGAGCTGATCCGGGGATGGAGCCGGCTCCTCGAATGGACGAGAAAGAACCTGGGGAGCCTCCAGCTCGAGCAGGTCCTCGCGCTGGCGGTGCGCGACTGGTGCCGCGACTCGATCCCCGACCCCGGCAAGCTCTGGCACGCCAACCCCCGCCTCGGCCTGCTCTCGTCCGAGCTGGGGCTGCCACACCAGTGGCATAAGTACATCGAGAAGCAAGTGCGAGAATGGAATCCAGAATCGCCTGGTGAGATTGCCATGCCGGATCGTCCGACCTGGCTGAATCGCGACGAGTCGCGGTTCGTGGTGCAAAGCCTGGCCAGGAGGCACCGAACGACCTCGGTCATCGCGATCACGACGCTCAGCACCGTGGTGGTCCTCGCGCTGCTAACGGTCTTTGCCCTGATCCAGAGGGGCAAGGCGATCACCAACGAGACCAGGGCGAAGGAAAAGACCCAACTTGCCGAGGATCGCCTCAAGACGGCGACCTCGCGTCAACTCGCCGCCCTCTCCGCCTCAGAGCGGGACAGGAGACTTGACCGATCGCTCCTCCTTGGGGTCGAAGCAGTCTATGCGGACAAGAACACATTTGAGGCGCGCGAGAGTCTTTATAAATCGCTTCGAGATCGACCAGGGCTCTTATCATTCCTCCAACTCGAAGACGGTCGCTTCGGGGGTATGGCCGTAAGCTCCGACGGCAGCACCCTTGCCGTTGGTTATGGGATCGGTGAAAAGTTCAAAGCAGGAGATGGCGGCGTGGTGCTCTGGGATCTGGCGACCCGCCAACGCCTGGCGGGCGGGCTGCTCAGAGTGACCGAGGGGGTTGTTCAATCCGTGGCCTTCAGCCCCGACGGGGGGACCCTGGCCGCCGGGTATACCGGCAAAGGTGGTTGCGGCGTAGTGCTCTGGGATCTGGCGACCCGCCAACGCCCGGCGGGCGAGCTGCTCAGAGTGACCGAGGGTGTGGCCGTTCGATGCGTGGCCTTCAGCCCCGACGGTAAGATCCTCGCCGCCGGGTATCCCGATGGCAGTAGTGGCGGCGTGGTGCTGTGGGACACGGCGACCCGCCAACGCCGGGGCGACCCGTTGCCCGTGGAGGAGGGCATGGTCTGGAGCATGGCCTTCAGCTCCGACGGGAGGACCCTCGCCGCCGGATTCATCGGCTTTCGCGGTGTTGGCGGCGGCGTGGTGCTGTGGGACACGGCGACCCGCCAGCATCCCGCGGAAAGTCCGTTGCTCGTCAGAGAAGGTGACGTGGACAGCGTGGCGTTCAGCCCCGACGGCAAATACCTTGCCGCCGTCTACGACAGTGGCGTGGTGCGGTGGAACGTAGCAACCCGCCAACGTCTGGCGGGCGGCCCGCTGCTTGTCGAGGAGGGTGGAGTCCAATGCGTGTCCTTCAGCCACGACAGCGAAACCCTCGCTGCCGGCTACTCAGGTGGCGTCGTACTTTGGAATAGGGCGACTCGGGGGGCATCACGACTCGTGAAGGAAGGTACTGTTCGGAGCGTTGCGTTCAACCCGGTCAACAAGGATCTTATCGTCGGGTACGACGTCAACGCCGGATTTGGCGTCCACAGTGGCGGCGTGCAGATATGGAGCGCAGATATCCACCCACGTCTGGCGCGGAAACCGCTCCTTGTGGAGAGGGGTAATTACACAAACAACATCGTGAGCGTCGGTTTTAGCTCCGACGGCTCAATCCTTGCCGCCGACGATTCCGGTTCCAACCGAGGTCCCGGCGGTGTGGCGTTGTGGGACGTGGCCAACCACCGACAACTAGAGGAGAGCCCGCTCCCCGTGACGGAGGACGAGGGTGGCGTCTCAAGCGTGGCCTTCAGCTCCGATGGCAAGATCCTCGCCGCTGGATGCGTCGACATTGATGCTGGTGGCGTGGTGCTGTGGGACGCGCGTACTTTCCGACGTATGGAAGAGAAGCCGCTTCCCGTGGTCGAGGGCAGCGTCTTAAGCGTGGCCTTCAGCTCCGATAGCAGAACCCTCGCCGCCGGGTATTCCGGTACTGAGGGAAGCGGCGTGGTGTTGTGGGACACGGCCGATCGACGACGACTGCCGGAGAGCCTAATCCCCGTGACAGAGGACGAGGGCCGCATTTCGAGCGTGGCCTTCAGCCCCGACGGTAAGATCCTCGCCGCCGGCTATTACGGTCATGAGGGAAGTGGCGTGGTGCTCTGGGACGTAGCGAATCGCCGTCGACTGCCGGCGAACCCACTTATCGTGAAGGAGGGCGGCGTCGAAAGCGTGGCCTTCAGCCCCGACGGTAAGATCCTCGCCGCCGGCTATTATGTCCGGGGCGTTGATGTAGGTGGCGTGGTGCTCTGGGACGCAGCCAGTTTCCGTCGCCTGCCTGGGAGTCCGTTGTTTCTGAATGAGGGCGGCATCTGGAGCGTGGCCTTCGACCCCGACGGCAGCACCCTCGCTGCCGGGTTCTTTGGCTCCAACGTCGGCGGCGGTGTGATGGTTTGGGATGTCGCGACCGGCCAACGCCTGGCAGAAGAACCACTCCGCGTGGGGACCATAGTTCGGAGCGTGGCGTTCAGCCGCGATGGTAAGGTGCTCGCTGCCGGACACTTCCGCAGCGTGACGCTCTGGGACTTCGATCTCAAATCCTGGCGAGACCATGCACAACGGGTCGCCAACCGCAACTTTACCATGGAGGAATGGCGTCGGTACTTTCCCGACGAGCCCGAGTATCGGCGGACCTTCCCCGACCTGCCCGACGGGAAGGGTGTGGCCGAGGATCGAATCGCTCGTGCGAAGGCCCGGACCGGGCTTTCTGCCGCGAAATCGAACGATCCGCGATAGCAACCTCTCTGAGGCGTCGATCCTTAACGGATAAGACGGCAAGATACCTGATCCTCGGGTTCGCCGGTTCTGGCCGAACCGGCTCAAACTGGATTTGTTCAAACGGCTGGCGTGAGCGCCTCCGCCAGCGCCTTCAGCCCTTCCTCGTTGGCGAAGTAGGAGATGTGATCGCACGCCACGGGCCGCACAGCGAACGCCGGGTTCCTCGGGCCGGGGACGTGCTCCATGCTGGGGATCGAGGCGGCGATGTCGTTGGCCAGGCCGCCGAAGAACGGATTGGCCACCGTGTGGAGGATCGGCTTGCGAAAGAGCTTGCCCATCAGGCGACCGAGCGGCGAAGAGCCTGAGGCATCGACCGCCAACGCCGACGCAACGAGCGAGGTGTTGCCGGCCACCATCACGTAAGGGATGCCGGGGTCGTTGCCCTTGGCGAGTTCCTTCAAGAACGCGGAGCCGGGCTGCATCTGGTCGAGGTTCACATCGAGGTCTTCAAGCTTCCTCACCAGCCAACCGGCCGCCGCTGCTGGCCAGGCGACGCCGGCCAGGCTGTTCAAGGCGAGCGAAAGCGCCGTGATCGCCCAGTCGTGGACGCTCGGCCAGGGCGAGCCGCCGTTGGGCGTGCCAAGCATGACGAGCTTGCGGACCACGCGGTTGCCCCCCTCGCGCTCAATGAACCAGCGCGACACCAGGCCGCCCATCGAATGGGCCGCGATGTCCAACGCTTTGCCATGATCGGCCCCCAGGCCCACGGCCTCCAGACGGCTTTTGAGCGACCGGGCGATCTCGCGGATGTCGGTGTTGAGGTTCTCGTAGTCGAAGGTCAGAACCAGGTCATACTTCGAGTCCAGAGGTTTTTGATCCGTCCCGACCCTGGCGCGGCGGGCGCCTCGACGTAGCTCCAAGGTGTCGCCGATGATCCCGTGGATCATTAGGAGAATCCGGCTGGCCCTGGCCACACGGGCGGCCACCTTCTTTGGGTCCTGCTCGTAGGTGACGACCTCGTTTTGATCCACGTCGGCGGCGGCGAGCAGCGGATATTTGAACTCGCGGCCCAGCATGTTGCAGGTGACTTTCTGGAAGAAAATGCGGATCGAGCCGCCCAGGCTGCGCGTTCGTCCATCAGGCACGGTCGGGCTTGGCAAACGGTCCAGGATGATCTCGGTCCCGCCGCCGGGCGTCGCGACCGATCGACCCAAGGAGAGGAAGAACTCGCCGTCGAACCCGACCGGCAAGACGTACTCCCCCTCGGCGAGCGTCGAGGGCGACTCCAGCCGGAGCGGCTCTTCCGGCGTGACAACCGTGTGGTCTGCCACGCCAGTCAGGTCCAAGACGCTCAAGCCCGGGGACGTGCCGCGACTCGGTGCAAGCGCGAAAGGCACGCTGACCGCCTGGTCTTCTTGAAGCAGCCAAGGAAGGGCGAGATTGCCCAGATCGCGCGAGGCGACCGGGGCTGTTGTCAGTCGGGCGCGGGCCGTCAGCTTGGGATGTCCCAGGATCTTGACCCCGCCGGTGAGCGTCAACGCAGGTCCGCCGGCCTTCGGAACAGGGGCGTCCTCCTGGGGCCTCACGGTGGTGAAGGTCAACGACGAGGCATACCAGTCGTCAAGGACCGTCGGTTCGTCGTCGCCGATATCGCGGGTCTGAACCCGGTTCATGAGCCTCTCGAACGAGCCAACACCGATGCTGCGGGTGGCCCGAGGCACTGGCCGCGGGAGGTCCAGCGCCGGCTGGGCCATCAGGCGGGCGTCGAACTCGTCGGTACAAACCAGGAGCTTGAGAATATCTTTATACTCGACCACCCCTTGCTTCCAGACCTCGTCAGGCACCGTGACCGGGATCGGTTTGCCCTGGAGGGCCCAGGCTGTCTCGCCGGGTTCCAGGCGAACCGACCCTGATTCCTGGAGCGCCGCCGAGATCTTGAACGTCTCGGTCAGGTTCAGAATCGCCACGTACAGCCTGCGATCCCCCTTGTTCTCCAGGCGGATCTTGAGTTCCGGCCGGACCCACTTGCCATCAACAAGGCGGTATTCCAGACGGGCTTCCGGGCCAGGCAACTCGACGCCCCCTTGAAGGATCGTCATGACCACTTCGTCCGCCTGGATCGTGCTTGCTGGATTGCTCAACCGGGCCGCCAGGTTCCAGCGCGCCATGTGTTCGAGCCGCTCGACGGCCTTCTTCGCATTGACTACCGAATATCCATCGATCTGACCGACCAGGGGACGATCAGCGACGGGTCCAGCAATCACATATTGATTACGGGTCGCCACCAGACGGTACTCGGGCGGCTCGTCTCGCTTCGCCTCGCGCACAAAGAGCGAAGGGGAACCGTCCGGCCCGGCCTTGGCCAAGGCGACCCTGGCCAGGTGAATCCCTTCCTCAACGCCCTCGAAGCGCACGGCAAGAGCCGGCAACGGCCAGGTCGAAACGACGCCTTTGAACGTCGCATCCGGCGCGGGGTTTTCGACCCCTTCCAAGGTGACGCGGCTGGTCGTGGTGCCGACCTCCGTCACTCGCGCCAGGCCCAGGGATTTCGAGCGGTCGCGGAGCATTTCAAGGGGGGCGTCGAACGGGAACAAGGCGAGCGTGAGGTCTTCGGAACCCGTCTCGCGAGGCAAGCCGTGAATGGCCCCGGCGTTGAGCGCCCACCCTTCGCCGCTGGCGGAAACCAGGTAGTACGGTTCCGACGGACGAATCGCCCCATCGAGAAAGAGCGCGTCGAGGTCCTCGGGCCTGGTCGCCTCCATCTGCGGCGACTGCGATTTGATCGCCGTCCCCAGCAGCGCGTGAGTCCTGGCAAAGAGGTCGCGATAGGTCAGTGGGCCGCTGGCCGTTCGCAGCGTGTCTCCCAGGAAATACGAGAAGGCCCCCCGCGCCTTGCCGTCGCCGCGATACTCCGATGCCACCTGCTCGTCTCGACAGGCCGCCAGAAGAACATGCCGACCCGCGTTTGTCGCCGTCGAGCCGTCCGCCATCCCTCGCGTCCCCGACAGCCGATCCGCCTCGTCCACGCCGACCAGAAAGCTTTCCAAGGGCCTGATCCGATCATCCAGGGGGGCCCGTCGCACGGCCAATGTCCCATCCTCAATGGCTCTGGTGCCCGATCCCGAATGGCAGCAGTCCAGGATGACAACGGTATGCGCCCCGCTCTCGGCGACCTCATCAATGAGCTTGGCGAGTTCCTTGTCGGCCAGATCAAACCTTCCCTCATCGCGGCTGTCATAGCAAACCAAGGTCTCGTCCAGCCTGTCCGGCTCCAGGTGCCAGAACTCCGGCGGCGCCGGCTCTTGCGAACCATGCCCCGCATAATAAAACAGCGCCACGTCCCCCGCCTTCGCCTGACCGAGATGCCCTCGAAACCCCTCAATGACAGCGTCTCGCGTGGCCTGCTCATCTCTCAACGCGATCAACTTCAAAACCGTGTCGTCCTGCCCCTTCACCCGTTCGCCCAGATAGGCCCCGATCGCCTCAATATCATTAACGCAGCCGTTCAATCTCGGCACCGGCGGCCTGTACTGATCGATCCCAACGAGCAGGGCGTAGACGTGACGTGACATGGCCAGGAGTCCTTTTTCAAACAAGAATGCATCTCACGATGGACTTTGCGTCCAATGAGGCGTTTTACCGAACTGTCCCTCATTGGACGCAAAAGATCATATCACCGCAATTTCCCGGAAGCTAGCAAAACCCATCGATAATCTTCAGACGTTCTGACCTGAAACCGAATGGGGGGTCAACCCCAGGAACCGCCCTAGCCGCCAACCTTTGATGGAACGCCTCCCCCTCGTTCCAAGCGCCTGCCCGCTCGGACGCTCCAGGACGACCCCGCCCGGGTTCTTCGTCGCCCGGGTCCTTAGCGACCGCAGCCGTTGCCCGAAGCACCGCCGGTCGGGCGCATGGTACGCCTCCCAGACTCGTCGCGAGACCTCGGCGAACTGATCCTTCAGATGCTTGCCGCGTTCGCGGATCTTGAGCCAGGCGT
>JBDTIR010000756.1:0-4976 GCA_039936275.1 Isosphaeraceae bacterium
GGCAGTAGATCACGTGGACCTCATGCCCTTCTCTCGCCAGGGCGCGCGAGAGCCGATCCACGAACGCGGCGTCGCCGCCGAAGCTGTGAGGTCCGAAAAACGTGGTCAACATGCAAAACGTCATGCCACGGCCCCTCGGGTCCGACCGGGTCTCAACGATTCGAAGCAGGCCAGGAGCGCCTGCGCCGAGGCGGCCCAGGTGTGCTCTTTCGCCCGTTCCAGGGCGAGTCCGGCCAGGCGTTGCCGCAAGGCTAGGTCGCTCGCGACGCGGTCAAGGATGGAAGTCATCGCCCTCACGTCGGTCGGGTCAAAGTCGAGCCCGGCCGCGCCCACGACTTCGGGCAACGAGCCCGCTCTGCTGTACAAGACCGGCGTCCCGCAGGCCATTGACTCGACCGGAGGCAGGCCGAACCCTTCCATCAACGACGGCTGCACCAGGGCATACGCTCTGCTGTACAAGGTCGCTAGCTCGTCGTCAGGGACGAAGCCGGTAAAGATCACCCGGTCTTTAACGTTCCAACGCTTGGTCGCGTCGCGCAGGGCGGGCACATGGGTATGAAAGACGTCGCCCAGGTCGCCGACCAGGACCAGGGTCAGGTCGTCGGCCTCGGTCCTGGAGAACGCCTCGATCAGCCTGAGCAAGTTCTTGTGCGGGCTCAGGCCGCCGACGTAGAGCCAGTACCGCCCCTTCGGCGACAGACCGTATCGGGTCAGCACGGCGTCTGACTCCGCCCCGAGCGGCGTGGGCCGGAACACGGCTTCGGGGCCTTCGCCCACGACGTCCACCCGAGATTCGGGTAGGTTGAACCATGCGATCAGGTCGCGCCTGGCCGTTTGCGAGACCGTCAAGATCCGGTCGGCCCAGCGGGCCGCGGCGTACTCCTTGAGCGTCCAGGCGATCCGCCCCCGCCGCGTCGGGAAGACCAGGTCGGGATGCGCCAGGGCCAACGTGTCGTGCATCGTCACGACGAGTCGGCCGCAGTTCCAGACCGGAAAGAAGCTGTACGAGGCCGGGAAGAACATCAGGTCAAGGGGCGTCCTCGCCACCGCCCTGCCCATCGCCAGCAGGTCAGAGACTCGCCGGCTCCCCTGCGCGGAGGCCGCCCGGCTCGGTGCGTCGCGGACGTCCACGACGACCGTCTCAAAACCATCGGGCACACGTACGGATTCGACCGATGGCCGATCCACGAAGACCACGAACCGATGTGGTGAATTCGCCTCCGCCAGGGCCGCGAGCGTCTGCCTGGCGAACCGGCCAAACCCTCGCTGGTTGGCCAGGCAACCGCCGTCGATCCCGATCCTCATCGTCTTCGGCCTCCGTGCCCTTCGGGGTTATCTTCGACTGGACGGTCCTGGCTCTCTACACCCGACACAACCAGGAACGTAACCCTTGATACAAATTTTAGTTCAAAACGTGCTCATCTCTCAATTGACTCGCTCGGCTAGAATCAACGTGCTATGGCCAAAGGGCAAGCGGAGCCCGCCGCGTCCGGCGGCAATCGCCTCGGTCGCGGTGATGGCGGACATCCTGCCATTTTTCCAGTTCGAGGGAACCCGAATTTGCAAACCGCCGCCTTCGGGGTGAGCCTTGGCGGCTGGGTTTGGACCGATT
This sequence comes from Isosphaeraceae bacterium, assembly GCA_039936275.1. Classification (GTDB taxonomy): domain Bacteria; phylum Planctomycetota; class Planctomycetia; order Isosphaerales; family Isosphaeraceae; genus JBDTIR01. The sequence continues at coordinate 1,613 of JBDTIR010000756.1, forward strand.
CGCAAGCGTCCACGGAGTTCCTGGGCCAGGGCGGGCAGACTGTTGGCGTAGGTCGCCCGACGAACGCGCAAGCCTCCCGCCTCGATCGCCGCCGTCAGGTCGTCGAGCCGATACGGCCGCACGTCTCCGTCGGCGACCCGCGCCCAGCCGCGACCATTGGCCCGAATGATCGCCAAGGCGCCGGGTCGGAGCACGCGGCGCAACTCGGCCGCCGCGTCGGCCTCGCGGTGCTCCGGCAAGTGTTGCATGACGTCGAAGCAGGTCGCCAGGTCAAAACTCATCCCGGCGACTGGCAAGGCAAGGGCGTCGCCACGAACCAAACGATGCCCATGTCTCGACTTCGACCAGGCCAGGGCATCAGGACTCGGGTCGATCCCGAGCACCTCGGCGATCTCGGCACGTCGAGCGAGCCGTATCAAGGTTCCCCCCGTGCCGCAGCCGACGTCGAGGGCCTTCAAGCCGCGACGGCCTCGCAAAAGGCCGTCGAGCCAGTGCGCCGCAAGTTGCCACATCCCCTTGGACCACCAGTGATCCTGGTCGATCTCCGCAAGGCGATCGAAGTAGGTGGGATCATCAATCGTCAACCGCGCCGCAATCGTCATCGGTTCGGCCGCCTTCAAATCAAAGGGCCATCATCGGATCGGCAAGATCCACACGTTGACAAATCCAACGATCTCCAAGGAACCAGGTTACGCCGTAGACCGCCGCGCCAACCACGACGACGGCCGCCAGTGGCAACCCTTGCCCGCACAGGCAGACCGCCAGCAAGGCGAGATTCGCGAGGATGACGGGAACGGCCCTCGAAATTCCGGTCGGGGCGATCCTCAAAGAGCGAAGCGCGAACCATCCTCCCAGAGCGCCAACCGCCTCGACGACAAGCAAGGCCACGGCAACCCCACAAAGCCCCCCCTTGGCTGCTCCGATCGGGATGACCGCCAATGCGAACACCGCCATCAAGGCGACCAGGCGGAACGCGGCCATCTCTCGACGGCAGGCCACAAGGGCCGCCTGGGCGGTACTGGCCGCCAGCAGCCAGGGCAACCGAGCCGCCACCAGGACCAGCCAAAGGCTTCCACCTCGATACGAAGGGCCGAAGAGCAACGGCATCCAGCGGTCGGCCGTCGCCATCAGGCCGACCGACGCCGGCAGGCTGGCGAGCAAGAGCCGTTGAACCCAGATCGACAGCACCCGTCTTGCCGGCGCTTCCCCAGCCGCCCAGGCCCTCGCGATTCGAGGCGCGACCGCCGACGGCACGACCAAACCCAGCGCCACCAGGGCGAAGACCAGCCGCCTCGCCGCCGCGTACGGCCCGGCCTCGTCCGTCGCAAACCAGGCCCCAATGACCAGGAGGTCCGCCCCGTACAACCCGACCCGACCGAACCGGATCAAGCTCGCCACGGCCCCTCGACGAATGAGCACAATCCAGATTCGCCTTCGATAACAGGGTCTGGTAAAACCATAACCATGAATATGAACGGCATACAAAAGTGAAGTGCTCAGCAACTCCCCCAGCACCGCGCAAGTAGCCGCGAATAACACGTCGGGCGGTCCCGACACAAGCTGCCAGACCGCCCAGGCGTATCCGATCGCCTTGAGTCCCAGGGCCAGCGCGAGGACGCCAAGCCGCCCCTCGGCCCGAGGAGCCACGTCGGCCGCCAGCGCCGAAGGGACCAGGATCAGGCCCGCCATCAAGACGACCCCACCACGATCCGGGCCGACCCGGGCCGCGAGAATCAGCATCAACATAAATCCAAGGGCGGCCCCTGCGCACTTCAAGCCAAGCAGCAGTTCGGTGAACCGTCCGATCAGCCTTGGGCGTCGCGCGGCCTCTCGATAGACGATTTGCTCGATCCCGCTCCGCGCCACGACCAGGGACCACGCGGCAACTGCCGTCGCGAATTCCAGGCGGCCGAACCCGAGCGGCCCGAGCCGTCTCGCCAGATGGACCGTCGCCAGGAATCCCAAGGTCCCCGCCAACAACTCGGCCCCCAGGAGCCAACCCAGGCCCGTCACACGGCTCGGGTTTTCGTCCCGAGCCAACGGCGTCCGCCGAGATCGTCCGACGAGCAAACCCGCCGTCATCTCGAAGCCTCCGACAGGGCGTCAAGCTGCCAGAGCGGCCCGAACCGGCCGAGCATCTGACGAGCAATCGGCAAGGATTGCACCCGCCGATAGAACCGGACGCCCGCTCGGCCAGTTCCGCGACTCGCCCAGTGTTCCGGGATCACGGCGGGACCGACCTCGACCCGCCCCCAGCCAGTCCTGGACGCGAGCCGCCCTGCCTCGGACGCCGAGAGTAACCGCAAGGGCCAATCGCATCGCCGTCGCCAACGCACATAACGACTGGCCCAGGGGTGAGGCAGCCAGCCCAAGGCCCAGAGTCCTACATGGGGATCGGCCAGAAGGGAATGCCGATTCGGCGACCAGACGAGCAGCCGTCCCTTTGGTCGAACCACCCGCGCCCATTCCCGCAAGGCCGCGGCGGGGTCGTCCAGATGTTCGAGCACGCTATCGGCCACCAGGGCGTCAAACGCGCCATCAGGCCAGGGGAGGCGTTCGGCGTTCGCCACGGTCAAACGGACGTCCATGCCGACGTCGGCCAGCCTGCGCCTGGCGACAACCAGCCATCGAGACGCAATGTCCGTCCCTTCGATCCGCAACCCCCGACGCTTCGCCGCGACCAGCAATCCCCCGGCGCCGCAACCCACTTCCAGGATGCGCCCACGTCGAGGCAAGAGCGTTGCCAGGGCCTCGCCGCGATGTTCCGCCCCGTCAATGTGCGTCAGGTAGCGATCGCGCCGCCCTTGATCGACGTCGTCGGTCATTCCATAATAAATTCGAGCCAACGAATGGACATTTGTTATTTTCTCGTACTGGCTCAAAGCGAGGGCCTTGGCTCGTTCTCGTTCCAGGTCAAGATAGCGATCCGGCGCCAGGCGCAAGTCGGCAAAGCCGGCGACTTCGGGAAAGTGTCGTCCGCATCCATTGCATATCAGCATCTTCCCAGATTCATCAAGTTCTGCGCTGCACGCCGGACAGATCCGGGTTGTCAGTTCAGGGGAACAAACAGTATTAACAAATGTCAATGAACTAAGGCCCCTAGGGGTTGAACAAGAGCCGTCGTCCGTCGCGCATGGTTCGGCGGACTCGAAACCGCGCTGTGCCTCCTTCGATCAGGGTGCGAACGGCTCGCTGCGAGCGCAGTTCGTAGGAGTCAATCCGAGAAATCCACATCGGATCTTCCGACGATTGTGCGCGATCGAGCCGAGTGCTGAATCCTGCTGAGAAGTATCGGGCCGCGACGCGACGAACGCTCGCCGGGGCGATTCCGTAGGGGTACGCGATCAAAGGGCAAAGGTCGCCC
>JBDTIR010000757.1:0-9716 GCA_039936275.1 Isosphaeraceae bacterium
GCAACGGCCGCGATAGTTAAAGAACTCCAACGCCCCGGTCATCTCTTCCCAGACCGAGATTGGCACGATCGGGGTGACAATGAGTTGGCTGTGGGTGTGCTCCAGGCTCGCACCCGCCGCGGCGCCGACGTTCTTGAACAGCATGCCGTGGACCAGGCGGGTGTCCTTTTTCAAGTCTACCAGGCGATCTCGGTAAACCCAGAGGACTTCGCGGATGTTGTCGTCGGTCATCTCGGCCATGCTGATCAGGTGGCCCGGGCTTTCGATGATGACTTCATGGGCGCCGATGCCCGCCATCTTGTCGTAGATCCCTTCGCCGCGCTTGTTCAGGCTCCCTTCGATCTTCAAGGCGGGGAACTTGTTCGGCACAACGCGCACCCGCCAGCCGGGGCCGTTAGCGTGGGTCCCGCGCTCGCGGTAGGCGATGATTTCCGGAGGGGTCTTATCCTCATGCCCTTCGCAGAAAGGGCAGAGGCCGGGTTCGACCTGGGCCTGGGCGTCCCCTCGAAAGTCATGAGGCCGCTTCGCCCGTTCGTGCGCGATGATCACCCAGCGACTGACGATCGGATCTTTTCGCAGCTCGGGCATGCTCCCGGCCTCCTTCAAATCAATGCTGTCAGCGCATTCGGCTGTCAGCCCCCATGTTCCGTCCACTCAAGTGATGACACAGTAGAGAACTTACGACTGATTCCCCGGGCGTGACCGATCAATCCAAAGAGCCAACGAAGGCCGGTCAGACCTGCCACATGATCCGTTCAAAGTCGGGGGTCGGCACGGTCAATTCGAAGATCCCTTCACGAGGGGCGCGGTCGAGACTGGTTTCTCCCCGGAGTAACTCAACATAGAACCGGATCGGCTCACCGGCTTTGAGGCCGAGACGGCCGAACGGAACGCCCAGCTCAAGAATCTGATCAGTGGCGACCTCGACGGTCGCGCCGTTGCTGGAGAGGTCGCCGGCGTGGCGGATCGAGCCGATGGGGGTAGACCCCGGGTGTTCGATGAGGACTTCCCAATCAGCAGGGTTTACAAAACCGATCCGGAGCCGATCGACATCGGCCAGAAGGTCGCGGGCCTTGCCATCGGTCGTATCAATCCGGATGTAGAGCCGCTCGACACTGAAGCCGAAGTAGACGTATTTCATCAAGCCTTGCGAAACCAGGGTCATGGTCCCCCGGTCGTTGCCGCAAACATAGTGCGCAGCGTTGATCCACTCGAAGTAGGTCGAGCGGCCGTCGACCTTGACCTTGAGCAAGCTGGTCGGCTGGTCGTGCAAGACCCGATGGCCGGAGGCCCGAGAGATCGGCGTGAACAGGTTGCCGGGCGGGTCCTGACCGAGCAGGGTGTAGACGTTGCGCAGGTGCTTGCGGAAGAGATGGTCAAACAAGGCGTCGAGCGCACTGGAGTGGTCGTCGCCGTACCACCAGAACCAGTCGGAGCCTTCGGCGATGTAGATCTCTTCCCAGGCCCTGGCGACCAACGCGTCAAGGTGCCTGCCTGATTGGCTCTCGGCGACCAGGAACGTGCGGGTCTCGTGCAAGGCGTTCCAGCCCCGATTGTCTTCCTCGTGGCCGATCCAGATGGCGAAGTTGTGGCTGATCCAGCTCCCGGAAAAGAGCCTGGGCAGGTGGTCTTGCGGCGGGTGCTCGCGCAAGTGCTCACTGACGGTGACCGGGTTGACGTCGGGGTCGCGAACGGCCCCTTGGTAGAGCGAACGGAGGAACGAGACCCCCCCGTCCGGGAAATATTCCCAGCAGTTCTCACCGTCGAGGATCACCGGAACGAGGGTCGCGTGGTTGTGACGGCAGGCATCGCCGATGGCGTGCAGCTTACCGAGAAAGTCGCCAGCGGCGGCTGGTCCCGGACTGCGCTGATAGTGGAAGCCGACCTGGTCGGACAGGGCGTGGTCGCGGAAGATGATGCTCAGCTCATGACCCGCCTCAGAGACGGACCAGGGGCGATAGAGCAATTCCGGGTGGCGGACGTAGCCTCGACCGTCGCGGCCAACCTTGCCGTTGGTCGAGCAGCCGAGGATCTCTTCGTCGGTGGCGATCCACTGGATGCCGTGTTTGGCCAGGAGTGGCAACATTTGTTGGCAGACCGAGCCTTCGCTCGGCCACATGCCTCGTGGGCGTTCGCCGAAGTGTTCGCGGTGGCTCTCGACGGCGCGCCGGACGTGGACCTCGGCGTCCTCGGGGTAGCCGTCGCGGTAATCGGGCAGGCTGACGTCGGGCATCGCCTCGCGTGCGAGCCGTTTATCAAACAAGAGGGGCAAGATCGGGTGGAAAAACGGCGTGGTCGTCAATTCGACCTGGCCGCGATCCGCCAGCTTGCGATGCAAGGGGATGATCTGGGCCAGCAAGTCGCGTTGTTTGTTGAGCAGCCAGGTCTTATCGTCCTCGGTATAGCGTCGCCCCTTGGCCCGGAACTCGGCAAGGCTCGGGTCTTGCTCGAAGACTAAAGGGTGAATCCAGGCCAGGTTCGACCAGACCTGAAGGTCGCGCAGGTCGCGTTCGCGGAACCGGACGAGGGCCTGCTCGCCAGTGTCCATGCCCAGGCCGCGCTGCTGGAGAAGTTCCCAGTAGCGAGGGTGGGGGCGGATCATCGTATCCGCATAGGCCATGAAGAAGTTGTCGAGCAGGTAAACGGCGTCCTCGCGCGAGAGCCCGTCGGCAGGCAGGCGCGAGACCTGAAGGTGCCGATCGGTCGCCCCATGCACGTAGGCCTCAAGCTGAACCAAAAGGCTGGGCACGAGGTTCACCGTGCAACGGAACTCGGGTACTTCCTCAAGGTGCAAGGCCATGCCCAAATAGTCCTTGGTCCCATGCAAGCGGACCCAGGGCATCGGGTTCTCCCCGGCAACGTCGTCCGGGTAGTACGGCTGGTGTTGGTGCCACATCAGGGCCAGCGCGACTTTCGACATCGTGTTCCGCGATCGGTTGCGACCGCGTCCTTCGGGCCCTTTTTATTCGGCGTTCCGTCTCGATCAAAAGGCAAAAGGGACTTATGGGATCATATCGATTGAGGAAGTAATCAAGACGTCCTTGGAAACTCGACGGCCGCGCCGAAGGCTCTGTCTGCGCACCAGAACCATCGGCCAGTCCCCCGGGCCGGTTCCACCTTTTTTGCGGATTAAGTGGATTGAACCGGCAGCCTTGAGCAGGGTCGAATCGCTGTAAGCGTCGTCGTTGAGATCGATTGGCGTTCCATCCCAGTCTTGACAAACGAACAGTCATGAGAGTCGCTGGCTCTCACTCAACCCCATGAAAATAGGGACTCTGGGGAGGGGGAATCGTACTGTGTTCTCCGGATTATTTTCAGAGGTACTCACCAGAAACAACCACGAATCGAACGCCTCGCCCAATTCACGATCATACGGCGACCGTGAGAAATGTCGAGTCAAGAATGCGCATCAAAGCTTATCCGGTTCGGTCAATTTGTACAATCGACAAAACGGAATCCACAGATCCGAACAACGTGAACAAACCATGTGAATCCGTTCCGCCTGTTCGGGAATGCGACAACCAGGGGCCGCAAGGCGGAACTGCGTGGTCAATAACCAAAAGGGCGCGCGAAAAACCCCGAAGACTCGCTGAAAAGGCGGTACTTCGGGGTCGTTCGACGGCTAGGTTGTTCGCGGGCGACAGTCAGTCCGTCAAGGCCGGTCAGTTCGCCAGGGCTTCCTCGTAGGCTTCACGATTCGAGGGCTGGATCGACTGGATCTTGCGGATCGCCTCGGCGTAGGCAAGGGCGACCTGATCGGCATCCCAGTCGATCATCCTGGTCGGGAATTCCTGGAGCTTGGACCAGCCGTTGAGGTACTTCAAGAGACCGACGTCGTGGCGCTGCTCTTGCTCCTTGGTCCAGGCGAACAGGGCCTTGCCGGACCTCGGCAAACTGACCTGGCCGCGAACCGGCGGGCTGGCAGCCGCTTGGCTGTGTACGGGCATCGGCGCGGCCTCGACCTGGGGCTCGCGGTCGCGGACGAACGAGGGGACGCCGTCTCGGTAGAGGTAGCGGGCCACGCCGAACTTGGCCGCGGCGCGTTTGAAGGCGTCAGAGAACCCGCTCTTGTCGTCGTCGCCCGAGTCGGACATGCCGGCATAGCCGCCGGCGTCGGACTTGGTCACTGTCGAGCCGTCGGGCAGGCGGACGGTGAGCTTGCAGATGACCGAGTTCTCCAAGGGGGAAAACTCATCCCACCAGTTCTCGGGACCGAGCACGCTGTCCAGGCGGTTCATCGCCGTGCGAGCCGTGATGTAATGAAGCTGCCGACCGCCAGGCGCGGACCGGAGCTTGACTTCGTGTGCTTCAAAAGGCGCGGCGAGGGCCGCGAACAGGTCGGGATACTGAGTCATAGGTCTCGCCCCCCGGAGGACCAGACGGGCTTTCAAACGTGTGCCCGTCGCCCTCGTCTTTTTTGATGTCAATCACCGGGTGCAGGAATCTAAAAAGTCAACGTGGAGACCCGGAAAAAGGCGCACCAAGGCCCGGATAGATCAAAAGTCGATCCAGCAAAAGAGGGACGCCAATTCAAGTTCTACGCGGCAGACTTTCCAGAGGTTCGGACCGGCGCGCCAGACCGTCCGCTTCGTTCAAAAGGATGAAATCACCCTTCTGATCGAAGCGGACGGTTGGATTGTAGCAGCTGAAGGGGCGGGTTACAAGTGTACAGTGAAAAAATTTTCAGGTTGTTCGGAAAGTGCGAGCAAGGTCGTGGACGAGGGCGGTGCCAGGGCGCTGACCTTGGTCTTGAGTTCGTAGCGGTTCAGGACCAAGAACAGGAGGAGGCAGCCGATGATCATGGCGGCCAGGGCGACACCGAGCATGGTCACGTAGACGTCGCTGCGTGGTGATTGGACGAAGATGCCGCCTGGGGCTCGGCCAGCCCCTCGCGCGGGGGCAGAACCTTTCTTGGGTTTACCGGGTTTACCGGGTTTACCGGGCTTACTGGGCTTAGCGCCGCGAGCGAATCTGGGAGGCGACAATGTCCCCCTCCTTAACCTTGAGGCCGTTACGGGTATGACCGACCAACTGGCCGACAGCGTGGTCATTGGTGACGATCTCGACCTTGACCTTGCCGAGGTATTCCGGCGGGTCGAGGCGGTAGATGTCCAGTTCATTGCGGGCGGCAATGCCGTCGTCGCTGCCGATAGACAGTTCGATGCGGGTACTGGGGTCGTTGCCCCGCCCCTGGACGCGGGTGACGACGCCTTCAATGTCCTGACTAGGGGCGGTGCCGGTGTTGCTGCTCCGGAGCTGTTCGATGTTCGGCTTGATGCCGAAGCCGTTCAGCGTGGTGGAGAGGACGGCGACCCGATCGCGAAGGTCGCGGTTGTTTTCCTGGGCCACATCGAGATCGCGCTTGAGGATGCGGACCTCGTCGTTGAGCATGGTCTGGTGGAGCTTGAGTTCGTTGGCCGACTGCTGGACGTCGGCCAGAAGCGTCCGCAGTTCGGTCGTTTCTTCCAGGCGGGCCTTGGCCTCGGCCTGGGCGGCTTTGGCGTTCTCCTGAGAGGTCTCAACGACCTTGATCTGGTCGGACAGTTGCGCCTTGGCTTGCTTGGTTTCTTCTTGAAGCTGGGCAACCTGGGTATTGAGCAGTTGCACCTGTTGGATGTGATCGGCCTTGGCCTTATCGAGTTCGCCCTTACGGGCGTCGAGTTCTGTCTGGACCTTGGTCTTTTCACCCTGAGCTTTCGCCACCTGCTCTTTTTGTTTCGTCACTTCCTCTTTCCAGTTCTTCGCGGTGGAGAAGACCACCGTCGAGACGGCCAGGAAGCAGAGGGCGAAGACCAAGATAACAAAGACGAGAATCTTGCCGACGAACGTCATGGTCCCATCCTTTTAATCGTCGAAAAGACGGTCGCGGCTCGCCCTTCTTGGCCGTCGCGGGCGGACGGAGCGAGGACGCCCTTTTGTTGGACCGTTGAACCTGGTGAATTGCGTTTGAGCGTTGATGATCGACAACCGCGAACGTGACGATCCCATCCATTCTAAACGCGCCTGCGAATTCCGCAAGCGGCCCCATGCGCAGGAATGGAAAATGACCTCAACCGGGCGATCCGGCCCAGAAGCAACGGCCCACACGCCCGACTTGCCCAAATTTACCCCATCAAAGTGGTTGGGGCAAGCGAGTGAACCTGGGGAAGACTTGATTTCGGTTCAAATTGCGCGAGCCGGCCTCAATGCGGGGCCGATCCGTTGGTCGTTTGAGCGTCCAGGGGCGGGACGTCTCGGTTCACACCAACACCCCGACGACGACCAGGGACGAGCGCCAGGACAACCAGGCCAATGGTGACGGCCAGGCAGGTTTGGGGCAGCCAGTCGCCCCAGGCGGTATACAGGCTCTCCCGGTCGTCAAGCGGGGCGGCGGCCACCAGCACGCCTTCGGTCGCCTTGGGCACCTGCGCAAGGATCGTGCCGTTGCCGTCGATCAGGGCCGAGACCCCCATATTCACGGCGCGGGCCAAGGGGACGCGGTTCTCGACGGTCCGGAAAACGCTGACGGCCAGGTGCATGTCATGTTCCGAAGAGCCGTGGAACCAGCCGTCATTGGAGATGTTCAGCAAGACGTCGGGCTGCCGAGCCCCTTCGGCCTCGGCGAAGAACCGCCTGGCGACGTGGGGCACGGTGTCCTCGAAGCAGATCACCGTGGCGTACCGGACGCCGTTCAGTTCAAATCCGGACGCCTTCGAACCAAAGTCAAGGCTCGGCGCCGAGTCTTCCTGGAACGGGGTCAGTTGGATCAGCCAGGGAAAGGTCTCAATGAATGGAACATATTCTCCGAACGGAACGAGGTGGATCTTGTCGTACCGCTGAACCTCGGCCGTCTCGGGTTCAAACAAGAGGGCTGAGTTATAGCGCTTGACTTCGCCTTGGCGGAAGTCAAACGCCAAAGTGCCGACCAGCATCGGCACATGATGCCGGTTCACCCAATCTCGGATCTCGGCCTGAATCGCTTGCGCCTTATCGACCTTCCAGAACCTTGAGGTGCCGTCTGGGTGGATGGTCTTGGCGAGCCGGTCGAGCTTGGAGTCGTCGAGCGTCGGGTCGATGAAGGCGAATCCTCGCGGGTACGACGTCTCGGGCCAGACGATCAGGTCGGGCTTCTCTTTGAGCGACCTTGCGGCCAGGCTCTGATAGAGGGCGATGATCTGGTTGCTGTCCAGCGAGAGCTTCAATTCCTGGAGCAGGTTCGACTGAAGCAAGGCGATTCTCGGCCCCGGGCGGAACTTCGCCGTGGCCAACCGAACCAGGCCGTAGCCCGAGGTCCCGAAGATCGCCAGGGCCATGACGACCGCCCTGATGGCTTGGGGACGGGTCAAGCGGGGTCTTCGGCCGGTGCGCTGGAACAGGGGCAGCTCGCAGAGATCAACCCACCAGGCGTTGGCCATCGCGATCAAGGCGCTCAGGCCCCAGGCGCCGGTGACGTCGGCGATCTGGATCAAAGGGACGTAGCGATACTGGGTGTGGGCCAGATAATACCAGGGGAAGCCCGAGAGAATATGAGCGCGCAGGTATTCCAGGCTCACCCAGGCGACCGGCGCGACGAACATCAAGGGGAGCCGCAAGGTCCGGGTTCCCATGCGGGCGAGCAACAGGAACGCCGGCCACCAGACGGACAGCACGGTGGCCATGACCACCCAGGCCAGCCAGGCCGACGGGTCGGTCAGGCGGACCCAGGAGACGGCGAAGAGCCAGAAGACCAGGCCGCCGAGCCAGGCCCCCAGATAGACCGCCGCCCTGGACCGCGTGCTTCGGACCAGGAGAAACAAAGGAGCCAGGGCCACCCAGGCCAGATACCCCCGATCGGCCGGCGGAAACGCGAACCAGAGCAGTAGCGCCGAGGCGACGGCCAGCACCGCCGGATGAGTCCGCTCTCTCAAAGGAGGCCGGTGCGCCTCGGTGGCAGGCGATCTCGCCTCGGGCAACGTGGGCGTCGGCATGGGGCGTTTGTGTCCAGAAATGGGCGGCCAAGAGGTTTCCCTTTGATCCAAGATACGGAACCAGCGACGCCAAGCGTTGGAACAACTTCTCTTTAAAAGGGCAGGAATTCGACCTGTTCCCTCAAGGAATAGCTGCGGTCTCCGGCCGGAAACACGACGAAGCCGTCGGCCTTGGTGACCGTCCGCAGGTCTGACGATCCCGCCCAGGCCAGCGGCTCGACCTCCTGGCCGTCAGGGCCGGCGACCAGGCGGGCGGGATGGTACGTCGGCCGGTCCCCTTTGTGTTCAAACCCTAGAGCCAACCGATAGCGGGGCAGGGGGGCCATTGCGGTTTCCCGCCCTCGAAGGACCGCGAGCGCCGGCCTGACGAACAGGAGGAAGCCGACGAGTCCGGAGACCGGGTTGCCTGGCAGGCCGAACACCAAAGGGCCGGGCGACCCATCGTCTCGCCGAGGGCCGACGCCGAACCAGATCGGCTTGCCGGGCTTGAGCCGGACCTTGTGAAAGACCCGCTCAACCCCCAGGGCGGCAAGCGAGTCGGGAACCAGGTCGCGGTTGCCTGCTGAGACTCCTCCGGTAGTCAGGAGGACGTCGGCGGCCAGGCCGCGCTTCAAGAGCGCCTGAAGGCCGTCGATCTCGTCAGGAGCGATCGGAAGCAGTTCGGCCCGAGCGTCGGACCCCTGGGCGAGGGCCTGGAGCAAGGTTCCGTTGGAGTTGCGAATCTGCCCGGGGCCTGGTTCCTGATCGGGCTCGACCAGTTCGTCTCCGGTCGGGACGATCGCGATCCTTGGGCGAGGAGCCACCAACACCTCCGCCTTGCCCACGCTGGCGAGCAGGCCCAGCCTCGCCGCGTTGAGCCGGTCGCCTCGACGCAAGAGGGCGTCCCCAGCCCGCATCTCGAGTCCCAGGGGCATGACGTTCTTGCCCGCGGCGATCAAAGGGCCGTCGAACCGGACGAGGCCGTCGTCGCCGACCTTCGCCTGTTCGATCATCACGACCGCGTCGGCCCCTTCGGGCATCGGCGCTCCGGTCATGACCAAGGCGGCCTCGCCAACGGCCAAGGGGCGGCTCGGCACGCGCCCGGCGGTGATCTCTTCGCCGATACGGAGCGTCTGCCCGACTTCCGTCAGGTCGGCCGTTCGCACGGCATAACCATCCATTAATGCTTTGTCAAACGGCGGCCAGTCGCGATCGGCGACCACGTCTTCGGCCAAAATGCACCCGAGCGCTTCGGCCAGTCCGAACCGCCGGGGCGGCAACGGGCCCGCCCGATGCAAGACCGCGTTCAAGGCGTCGGCAACTGTCAACATCATTTGTGTCACCGTTGAATTAAGGTCGATGGACCCTGGGAAACAAGCCCGCGCTTCCGTGATTGAAAGTGCGGGATGGTGATCGGCTCGGGCTCCCTGGCTCCGGCGATGGCCGCGATCAAGTCCTCACCTTTTGGGGTCGGCGTGACGAAGCCGAGCGCGTCCACGGGGTTGATGAGCCCGTTCTTCTGGAGCTCAACCGCTAAAGCACGGACATGAGAGGGTGTATATCCATATTTGGGTGCGAGTGCGTTGAAAACCTTGCCCAAGGGGATCCCGTTGATTTCGAGAACGGCCCCTCTGGAGTCGGGGATCGGTTTCAAGACCAGCAGGAATTCGCGGTAAACCTCGGGAATCTGTTCGATCTGTTCGCGAGTCGGCGTCATGGCGGACCTCCTTTGGCTAGCGCCCCACGAAGTTGCGGAGGAGTTGGGTCCCGGCGTCGGTTAAGAAGCTCTCC
>JBDTIR010000758.1:0-1507 GCA_039936275.1 Isosphaeraceae bacterium
CCGCGAACGCCAGCCAGAACGGGTTGAGGTGAAGCACCCACGACGGCGGTCCCGCGACCCCCGGGCCCGACATGGCCACGAGTTCCCAGATCGGCTGAAAGAGCAAGAGGACGACCCAGACCGCATAGGTCGCCATCAAGACGTCGTGCGTCTTCTTCGCCCAAACCGACAGGGTCAGAGCCAGGGTGCAGCCTAAAAGCGCGAGACAGGTGGTGATCAGGAAGGCCAAACCCAGGGCCAAGGGGTCCATGCCGCCGAGCAGGGTGCTCAGGCTCAGGACAGGCAGAGCGCAGGCGATTAGACCAAAGACCGGCAGCAACCGCGCCGCCAGCTTGCCCAAGACAATCTCAGAATCGCTCAGGTCGGTCATGAGCATATGGGCCAGCATGCCCCTTGATCGGTCCAGGCAGATCGAACCGGCGGTGAACGCAGGGGCGGCCAGGAGCACCAACGCCAGTTGCGTCCCGATTAAGGCATAAAAGTACCATTGCCCGATCTCGGCCTGCGCCCGGATCGAGACGACTCCCGATTTGCCCGCGACCTGCCCCCACCAGATCAAGGTCATCCCGACCAAGAGCGCGGCGACGAACAGCGACCGCAAGGCATAGCCTTGCCAGCGCCTCGCGGCGATGATCCGTTCAAACGTGAACACCGGCCCCAAGACACGGATCGGCATCATGGCCTCCTGTCCATTCGGTCCACCCTGTTGGAGTTCGCCCGGGGGGACCAGATTTTCCGAAGGCCCACCTCCGTCGATCGAACGCGAATAAACCATCCGATGATCCCCGCCGCCGCCAACCCCGCCGCGCCCACGACGCCGAGCAAGACGAGACCAACGCCGGCCAGATGACTTTCGACCCCTGTATGCAGGAGCGACCAGACCCGAACAGTCAACAAGGGGGTCAGGCTGGGCGGCTCGACCACCAGGGCGGCTGGCAGTTCGCCCAAGGCGAGAACGAACGAGACGCCCCAGGCCGCCGCCAAAGGGACGAGGGTCATCGGGAGCGCCACGGTGCGAATCTGTCCCCAAAGGCCGTGACCGTCCATGGCCGCCGCGTCGAGCTGAGCGTCCGGGAGCGTCCGCAAAGCGGGCCAGAGCACCAGGAGAGCGTAAGGAAGCGTCCGCATGGCGTAAGCGAACGTAAGGATTGCAGGGGTGTCGTAAATCACGGGCAGGTCGCGATAGGCGAGCACCAGGGCCATTCCCGCCAAGGGGCCAGGGGTCGCCAGGATCAGGGCGACCGCCGCCGCGACCACCCATCGCCAGGGGCCTGCTCGCCGGGTCGCCCATGCCAAGGGCCACGCCAGGAGCACCGTCAACGACGCGCCGACCCCTGCCCAGAGCAGGCTCTTGAGCAATGGTGAAGCGATCTCGGGGGCCACGGCCTGAAGCGTCCCGACCAGGCCGGCGGGCGACCAGTGCGGCGGGATTTTCAGCTTCGCCGAGCCGCCGACCCGGCCGGCCCGCCAGGCCAGGGCGTAAATCGGTAAGGCGAACAGGTTTCCC
>JBDTIR010000759.1:0-4462 GCA_039936275.1 Isosphaeraceae bacterium
AACACCTTCTTTGATGTCCCCGCCGACCGACCTCACCAATCGTTCGCCGCCAAGCGGACCACGACGGGCGTCCGAGTCGTCAGTCAAGGGAAGCGCGTCTCGGTCTCTTTCGACGGTCTCCACGCCGGCCCGTTCGCCGGATCGTTGGTCGTCACGGTTTATTCCGGGGCCCCCTTGGTTCATGTGGAAGCCGTGCTCAGCACGAATCAAGATCACTGCGCTTACCTTTATGACACAGGTCTTGCCGGTAAAGCCGCTTTTGGGAAACAACTCGCCTGGATCGATACCGAAGGGGCCTTTCACCGCGAACCGATCGACCTCGACACCGACGACCGCCCGCTCGCCGTTCGACACCGGACGATCCTCGTCGAGAACGACGCTGGTTCGGTCGCCAGTTTTCCTCCACCACATCAATATTTCTTTCCACGAGACCTGACCGACAACCTCAAAACCGTCTGGTCGGGGAAAAACCATCGGGCCCTGGAACCGCGCTGGGGGTTCGGCGTCCGCCAGGCCGAGACCGGCGGCGGCCGGTTCGTGCCTTGGTTCAACGCCCCGCCCGGGACCGAGCAACGGCTCGGCGTGTTTTATCTGCTCAGCCGGAAGCCGGCTGTTGAAGCGGTGGATGACGTACTCCGTTATACCCGAGGCGACCGCTTCGCCGCTTTGCCCGGCCACGTCACGTTTTCGACCCACTGGCACATGGCGACGGCTGTTGCCGCGATGCGCGAGCAAGTGAAGGGCGGCCCGCGCACCACGCCCGATCTTGTGCAGATGTTCAAAGACATGAACGTGCAGATCGTTCACCTTGCCGAATTTCACGGCGACGGCCACCCGAGCGACCCCGGCCCGCTCCGACTCCCCGAGCTTGAGGCGATGTTCGCCGAGTGCCGCCGCCTCTCCGACGATCAACTCCTGGTCCTCCCTGGTGAGGAAGCCAACGTCCACCTTGGCAAAGGCGAACCCGGCAGGCATGCCGGCCACTGGCTCTGCCTCTTTCCTAAGCCAGTCTACTGGACAATGACCCGCGCCTCGGGCCAGCCCTTCGCCGAAATCCAGGCCGGTCGCACCCTCTACCACGTCGGCAACACGGCCGACGTCGCCCGCCTTCTTGACATTGAGCACGGCCTCGCCTGGACCGCTCACCCTCGGATCAAGGGGTCAAGCTGGACCCCCGATGATTATCGAACTGACGACTTCTTCACCTCCAAGTCCTGGCTCGGCGCGGCCTGGAAGGCGATGCCCGCCGATCTCTCCCGCCCCAAACTTGGTGAACGCGCCCTTGACCTGCTCGACGACATGGCCAACTGGGGCGGCAAACACGTCATGCCCGGCGAGGTGGACGTCTTCGAGATCGACCACACGCATGAACTTTTCGGCCACATGAATATCAATTATCTCCAGCTTGACCGCGCCCCCCGGTACGATGAAAGCTGGCAGCCGGTGCTTGACGCTTTGCGGTCGGGCCGGTTTTTCGTGACGACTGGCGAGGTCTTGATCCGCGACTTCAGGGTTGGCGGCCGTTCCAGCGGTGAGATCCTGGAAACCCACTCGCCCGCGCATCCCGAAGTCCAGGCCACGCTCCAGTGGACCTTCCCCATGAGGTTCGCCGACCTCGTCTCGGGCGACGGCGCTCGGGTCTATCACCACCAGATCGACCTCTCCGACACCTTGCCGTTCGCCGAGCGCACGTTAAAGCTCAACCCAGACCTGACCGGCCGGACCTGGGTCCGTCTCGACGCCTGGGACGTCGCCGGTAACGGCGCGTTCACTCAGCCGATCTGGCTCGACCCTTCGCCTCAGTAACCGTTATTAGCTCGCGTCGGGCAGGACCAATCGCCCATACACATGTCGTTCCGGCTCGGCGGGGGCTCACCGAACAGCGATGTTCCAGGGGCGGGGACCACGCCTTTCCTGATCCTTGACCGCAACGTCGTCGAGCGCGGCGAACGCTTGCTCGGCTCGGTCCATGCGGCCTGGTACTACCACAGCCTGTCCTTGATTAGCGAGTGGCAATACGACTACGGCGGCTATGCATCGGCGAATCGTCCAGCCTCGACACGGGTGCCCTTCTCTGGCTTTTACGTCGTGGACAGCTATTTCCTCACCGGCGAGCACGTTGAGCAGCGCACCAGGCTCTACCCGCTTCGACCGCTCATCCCCACCGATCGCGAGGAACAAGAGCGAGGCCTCGGCGCCTGGGAGGTCGTCGGCCGCGTCAGCGACCTCCGGCTCGGAGAGTCAATCTTCACCGGAGGCTTCGCCGACCCCAACCTCTGGTCCAAACAGGCCACCTCGACGGAAGACGGCGTCAACTGGTACTGGAATGAATATATCAAACTTTACATGTTCTGGTTGCACGGCCGGTTCGGCGACCCGGTGCAGTATCGCCCTGGCGGCTCGCAATTGACCGCTGAGATGTTCTGGATGAGGTTTCAGCTTTATTTTTAAGAGATTGAGACGTGATCCAATTTTTTCAAGGACCGTCTTGTCTGACCAGCCGCTGGCGGTCGGGCCGTCGTCGGTCTAAAATCCGGACGTCTTCCAGCGATGTTGGACCTTGTTGGCGCTGGGAAGGCCCTTTGGCTTTGTGATCCACACCCGTTTGATTTGAAGAGGAGACCGTCCGATGCAGCCCTTGACCCGACGAACCTTGCTGACGCGGGCCGCCCTGGCGGCAGTCGCGCCTCTGGCCCTGACCAAGCGGGCCTGGGCGATCGATCCGATCGGCCGGACCAGGCCGAGCCACCTCAAGCTGAGCCTGGCGGCCTATTCGTACCGGCAGTTGCTTCAAGGGAAGGACAAGAAGATCGACATGTTTGATTTCGTCAACCTGGCCGCCGACATAGCGCTTGACGCGGTCGAACTGACCTCGTACTACTTCCCGGAAGACGTCAATGACGATTATCTCCACCGGATCAAACTCCACGCCTTCAAGCTTGGCCTGGACGTCTCGGGCACCTCGGTGGGCAACAACTTCTGCCTGCCTCCCGGGCCGGAACGAGACAAGCAACTGGCCCTGGTGCGGACCTGGGTCGATCGCGCCGCCGCGATGGACGCCCCTGTAATCCGGATCTTCGCCGGAGGCGTGCCCAAAGGGGGGAGTGAAGACGAGGCCGCCGCGCGTGCGGTCGAGGGGATCAACGCCTCCTTGCCCTACGCCGCCGAGAACGGTGTAGCTCTGGCCCTGGAGAACCACGGCGGAATCACGGCGACGCCGAAACAAATTCTCGCCCTGGTCAAGGCGGTCAAGGCCCCTCACGGGAACTTCGGCGTCAACCTGGACACCGGCAATTTCCGAGGGGAAGACCCCTACGCTGAACTGGCCGAACTGGCCCCGTATGCGATCAACGTTCAGGTCAAGACCGAGATCAGCCGCAAAGGTCAGAAGAAGGAAGAGGCCGACCTCGGCCGCGTGGTCGGCGTCTTGCGTGACGCACGCTATTCAGGCTATGTCGTCCTCGAATACGAGGCGGCCGAAGACCCGATGACCGCCGTCCCCCGACATATCAAAACGCTTCGAGGCTTGATGGGCTGATTGTTCACCAAAAACCAATGGATCAATGAGAGAGAGCCGACAAGGTTCGGCCTCGTCTCATTGTCCTTTGGCCTTTTTCTTCGATGCGAACCAGTGGTCTGTCGACATGGCCAGAAGGCCGGTGACGAACATGACGGCGATCTCAGCGGCCAGGGTCGTCGGACCGTGTCGGTCAAACCAGGCGGCCAGGGCCTTTGACTCGGGCACTGGGCCCCCCTCGGGTCGAGCGATCGCTGCTTGCTCGATGTTCGGGCTGATGTAGTAGGCGAGCGCCGTGACAGCGAACGCCGTGCTTGACAGCAAGACGAGCACGTAGAACGGGTTCGGCAGGCTTTTTCGAGCACGATTGGGCATGATGGAAGTTGGGGGCCGGGACGATTCGAGGCGGAAATCAACGAGCAGCCACCCATTGACTGCCTGCGAGGTCGTAGTCGAGCAGTTCTTCGGGGGTGAACCAGAGCTTGATTTCGCGTTCGGCGGATTCAGGGCTGTCACTGCCGTGGACCAGGTTGTACTGGGTGCTGAGCGCGAAGTCTCCTCGGATCGTGCCGGGCGCGGCCTCGGTGCCGTTGGTCTTGCCCATCATCGAGCGGACCACGCTGATGGCGCTCTCGCCCGCCACGACGCCGGCGACCACCGGGCCGCTGGTGAGTAACACGATCAGATTAGTGAAGAACGGTCGTTCCTTGTGCTCAGCATAATGCCGTTCAGCCAAGGGTCGCGAGACCCTGACCAGCTTCAAGGCGTCGATCTGCAGCCCCTTAGCTTCGAACCGCTGAAGAACCTGGCCGACCAGCCGGCGCTGGACGCAATCGGGCTTGAGAATGATGAGAGTGCGGGGCATGAGAGCGGAGACCTCGAAATCAACGCGAACCGACCTTTGGAACGTAAATCAAGGAAGATCAGTTTAGCCCGTCGTCCCCT